>CAZPAL010000095.1:0-6311 GCA_964584525.1 uncultured Dehalococcoidales bacterium
AGAATATCCGCGACTGGTGCATCTCGCGGCAGTTGTGGTGGGGACACCGCATCCCGGTCTGGTACTGCGCCGATTGCCAGCAAATGACGGTGGCGGTGGAATCCCCCCAGGCATGCGCGCACTGCACTTCAACTCGCATCGAACAGGACCCGGACGTGCTGGATACCTGGTTTTCCTCGGGGTTGTGGCCTCATTCCACCCTGGGCTGGCCGGATAACACGCCCGACCTGCTCTATTTTTACCCCACCACCGTGATGGAAACGGCTTACGACATCCTCTTCTTCTGGGTGGCGCGCATGATTATGATGGGTATAGAAGACACAGGCGAAATACCCTTCCGCTTCGTTTACCTGCATGGCCTGATACGCGACGAGCACGGCGACAAGATGAGCAAGACGCGGGGCAATGTGGTGGACCCACTGGTGGTGATGGACAGATACGGGGCGGACTCGCTGCGTTTTGCCGTCATCACCGGCATCAGTCCCGGTAACGATTCCAAGCTGGGCGATGCCAAACTGGAAGCGGGGCGCAACTTCGCCAACAAACTGTACAACGCCGCCAGGTTCGTCTTGCGCCATCTGGCCCCCGGCTCTTCATTGGAGATACAGCCCGCGCTGCCCGTTGAGGACCGCTGGATTATTTCGCTCTTCAACCGAACCGCGGCCAGCGTCAATCAGATGATGGCCGACTTCCAGTTCGGTGAAGCCCTGCGCCAGATTCACGACTTTCTGTGGGGCGAGTACTGCGACTGGTATATAGAGATGACTAAAACGCGCCTGTCCAGTTCGGATGCGCCATCCCCGTTGCCGGTGCTGGTCTCCGTGCTGGAGGCGTCGTTGCGCCTGCTTCACCCGTTCATGCCGTTCATCACCGAGGAGCTGTGGCAGAACTTGAGAGGCCTGTCCCTCCGCTGCCGGAACGCGGATTCTATCATGGTATCGGACTATCCCGAAGCTGACGACAGTGCCGTCGATGCTGAAGCGGAGAGCGTGGTATCGATACTGATGGAGATTGTGCGCGCGCTGCGTAACACCCGTTCCGAGTATGAAGTCGAGCCCAATCGCCTGATAGAAGGCGAAGTATTTGCCGGCGATCTGGCAGCCTCCCTGCTGCCCTATGCCGGGGTGATGGGCAACCTGGCCAGAGCGGTAGTGACGGTAAGGGAATGCCGCCGGAGAGATATTCCCGCCGGGTCGCTGGCGACGGTGCTCAGCGGGGTGGAGCTCATCATCCCCATGGCCAGCCTTTTCGACCTGGCGGCTGAAAAGGCGCGCCTGGCTCGGGAGATGGCAGAGGCTATAAAAGAACAGTCCCGTCTGGAGGCTCACCTTCACGATCCTGTTTTTCTCTCACGGGCGCCTGCCGCCGTCATCGAGAAAGAGCAAGCCAGGCTGGCGGCGGCGGTTGACAGGCAGGCCCGGCTGGCCGGGCATCTGTCCCGGCTCGAAGCCTGACCCTGAATCATTCTAAAAAAAGAGCCGTCCCGAATTTCTCGGGACGGCTCTTTTTTTCTTCAGGTCGAATCACCTCCGGGAGGGGGTTAGTCCTCCCATTTACCGCCTTTGCCCATCTGGGAGAAGCAGAAAGCCAAAACTCCGAAAATGATAACCCAGCCGACTACGGCTGATAGAATGGCATCTCCAGTCATTCTATTTTTCCTCCTTCTTGCGGGTTTTAAGGAGACTCAGCCCGATGCTGGCCAGCAAAGCAGCAATCAAAACAATCCAGACCCAGGCAGCTTCTCCGGCAGTGTACCCGCCGTAAGGTACCTTCGTGGAATCCCAGAGATAAGCCAGATCTTTCATGAACCCTCCGTATACCAGTACGAAGAGCAGCCCCAGAGGCAAAACCAATTTCAGCACCCAGTCAAACCAGACTCCTACCCTGATGTCCGATGTTTCATTAAGATATTCACGCAGTTTCTTGGTGCCGAATACCCAGCCGACCACAATTGCGGCCAGCATACCGGTGATGACCAGACCATAGAACGAAACGGAACGGTCCACGATATCCAGCCAGTACAGACCGCCCTGGGTGCAGTAAAGTATTCCAACCACGAAACCTACCACACAAAACCAGAACGAGGTCTTCTTGACGCTCCAGCCGAATTTATCGGTCAACGGAGCGATTACGCCGCCGTGAGAGAGGAAGAAAGCGGAATCAATCCCGATGGTGAACAGGCTCAGGAAGAAGAGGATACCCACCAACGCGTTGCCAGCTGGCATCATGGATACAGATGCGGGATAAGTCACGAAAGCCAGAGCCAGTCCGGACTTGGAAACTTCATCCAGTGAGATACCGAGCCCCTGCACAAGGAATCCTACCACACTGAAAACGGCAAAACCGGCGAAGAAAGCGGTAGCCATATCGCCAAAACCGGTAATGATAGTACTGTTGGTGATATCAGCTTTCTTGGCTACCCAGGAGCCGTAAGCGAACATGCCGGCCATACCAACCGACAGACTGAACGCCACCTGGCTGGCAGCGCCAAACCATACTTCAGGTGCCCATATAGCTCCGAAATCCGGTACCAGATAGGCGTTTAGCCCTTCAGCGGCACCAGGCAGGGTGAACCCGCGGATGGCTACCCCGATGAGCAGTATCCAGGGGGCAATAACGAACAAGACGTGCCATTTGCCTGAATCTTTGGCTCCATTGCGGATGGCCAGAAATTGAACAATCCAGACCAGTGCCAGACAGGCTACGGTCAACCAGACAACTCCGCCCAGGTCGAACGGCCCGCTCGAAATCTGTAAAATTTTGCTGAAAAAGAAGTCGCCGGCATTTTCCGCACCGGTGCTCCCGGTCCCCCACTCCATGCTTACGGAACTGATTACGTAACGGAGAGACCAGGCTAGAATGACGGCATAATAACCGACGATGAGGAAAGCGACCATTGAAGGCCACCAACCCAGCCATTCCCATCTCTTACCGATACCTTCAAATACTCCGGGCGCACCCTTCTGGAAATAGCGGCCCATGCCGTACTCCATCATAAGCCAGGGGATGCCCAGAACCACCATGCACACCAGATAGGGGATTAAAAAAGCCCCCCCGCCGTATTCTTGAACCAGATAAGGGAAGCGCCAAACGTTCCCCAGGCCGATGGCTGAGCCGATGCCGGCAAAAATAAAGACTGCGCGATTACTCCATCTGTCTCGAGTTGTGGACAATGAATGACCTCCTTTTCTAAAATACTGGGGTTGGGTCGTTTAGAGAGGCGTTGTCTTGATTATCGCAGATGATATATTCTTGCTGACACCTCCTCAGATAGAACTCTGTCCCTGTTTAATACAGCGGCCGTCAGGCGATATTAAGCAGAAATTGTAGTCGCCCGAGCGCCGAAATGTCAATAAATTTATTCCTGATTATGCCTAAAATATAAATAATCGTAGTTATCAGTAAGATTTATAAATAGCAGAGCCCGCTCCAACGGAGCGGGCTCTGCAGCAGACGGAGAGCGAATCAGGAGCTGCGTGGTTTCCATGGATAGAAGATAGCCAGAGCCACGAAGAAAATGGCGTTGAGGACCACGATAAACCAGATGTGGCCCCAGTCAACATAACCCTGGGCTACCGAAGAGATGGCGGCAATCAGCATGAGCGCGTTCCACAGGATGGCGAATCTGACCCCGTTAAGGTTGGCCAGCGGAGTGTAGGCGGTGAAGGAAAAGAGCACAGCCGAAGCGATGAAGGCTGCTCCGGCGACCGAGAACAGGTAACCGGACGCGTCGCTGGCGATGCCCAGTGCTTCCGCTGTCGCACCCGGAACCAGCCAGAAAATTGCCCCGACTACCACGTTGAAAGCGCTGAGGATGAACAGAGTGGCTTTTAGATTCATGACGCACCTCCTGAGAATGTGCCAATCTTACACACTGGCGCAGGTGCCTGTCAATAAGACAAACGGCGTGGCTGCAAGTTACGCGTCGTGGCTATAACGCGCGGGCGGCGGTTTCCTGCGCCCCAGCCAGGTGAGCGCCTTGCGGGTGTCGCTGGCGGCACGGGCTTTTTCGTGGGTGCGCAGGCGTAACTGAAAAAGCCAGTAGTAGAATTCCTTGATGGTACCGAGCTGTAACCTGGCGGCGGGTTGGTAACCCCTGTCGCGGCAGAACTGCCTCAATAGCTCTTTCTGTGAGCGGTCATAGATGCGGCGGTAGGCTTCTTCTGTTTGTTCCTGTTCGCTGCGCGCCAGCACGCCGTGTTCTTCTTTGCGAATCTCCTCTTCCACCACCTGCATCAGCGCTTCTTGGACGGTGATGCCGTAAAAATAATTGAGGTGCTGGCGGTATTTGGTTTCACCGAGCAGCCGCCTGAATTCCTCGGCAGGAATTTCAAGCGGGGCCTGGTTGCGGAAAAGATACGCGTCGCGTTCCTCCTCCGGCACCAGGTCAGCGGCTTCGCCGAGCAGGCGCTCCGCGAGCAGCGCCAGGTCGAAGGCTTCGGAGGCGATGAGGTAGCGGTAACAAGCTCCCTCCCTGTTTTCCTCGGCCAGCGGCCACCTGCCGGCGGCTTCCAGCAGGGCGGTAAACCACGGCTTGCCGGTACTGATTTCCGCGCGCAGGCGCCTGATTACCTCGGTAACGGCCGCAGCGGGGGACTGACTCTCGCCAGCCATTTTATTTCCCGCAGCAATGCTTGTATTTTTTACCGCTGCCGCAGGGGCAGGGCTCGTTGCGCCCTGTTTTATGGCCGGAAGCAGGCAAAGGTTTGGCAGAGGTACGAGGTTCGCCCACCGCTTTGGATATGGGCGAGGGGAGCGGTTTGGGAGGAGCCTGCTTGCCGCCATCTTGTCTGGATACGCTGACTCTGTAAATCGTACGGACCACGTCCCCCCGGATGGTAGCCAGCAGTTCCTGGAACATCTCGCTGGCTGCGCCGCGGTAGGCTACCAGCGGGTCCTGCTGTCCCACCGCCCGCAGGCCGATGCCCTGGCGCAGGTTATCGATGGCTGTCAGGTGTTCCACCCACAGCGTATCAATGATGCGCAGCATGACCAAGCGCTCCACCACCCGCATGCCGCCGTCGGGTATCCCCCGTTCCTTGGCGGCGTACAGGTCCTCAGAGGAGCGTACCAGGAGCTCTTGAATCTCCTCTTTGTTCATGGCTGCCAGCCGGGCAGGGGTGATGTCGTCCGTTACCGGAAAGATACCTGACATCCGGCGGACGAGGGCCGCGAAATCCGGCTCCGCCCCGCGTTCGATGTTGAAGGCCTGGTCGAGGGCATCCTCTATCTCTTCTCTGACCATATTGAGGATATTGGAGCGTAAATCAGCCCCGGACAGAATCTTGCGTCGTTCTGCGTAAATCACCGCCCGCTGTTTGTTGATGACGTCATCGTAATCGACAATATGCTTGCGCATATCGAAATGATACCCCTCGACGCGTACCTGCGCGTTTTCGATACTGCGGGAGATAAGCTTGTTTTCGATAGGCGTGTTTTCATCCATGCCGGCCCAGTTCATGATGCTCTGCACGCGTTCGCCGCCGAACTTGCGCATGATATCGTCATCCAGTGCCACAAAGAAGCGTGAGGAACCGGGGTCGCCCTGGCGGCCGGCGCGGCCCCGGAGCTGGTTGTCGATGCGGCGCGCTTCGTGGCGTTCGCTTCCTATGACGTGCAGTCCGCCCATGGCGACGATTTTGTTATGGCGTTCCTGCCAGGCTTGCCTGGTTTTGTCGTCGGCGTCCTCAGGCGGTCGACCGCCCAAAATTATGTCCACTCCTCGCCCGGCCATGTTGGTGGCTACCGTCACTGCGCCTTCCTCGCCGGCGCGGGCGATGATTTCGGCTTCTTTGAGATGGTTCTTGGCATTCAGCACGTTGTGCCTGACGCCCCGCCGTTTGAGCATCTCCGACAGTTCCGCGTTCTTCTCGATGGAAACGGTGCCCACCAGTATCGGTCGCCCCGTTTTATTGATTTCCTCAATCTCGTTGGCGAGGGCCTTGAATTTGGACTTTTCGTCCTTGTAGATGAGGTCGCCCTGGTCTTCCCGCATGATGGGTTTGTGGGTAGGAATGACCACCACTTCCAGTTTGTAGATACGCGAGAATTCCTCAGCCTCGGTCTCGGCAGTGCCCGTCATCCCGGCCAGTTTATCGTACATGCGGAAGTAATTCTGGATGGTGATGGTGGCAAAGGTCTTGCTTTCCTGCTGTACCTTGACCCGTTCCTTGGCTTCAATGGCCTGGTGCAGCCCTTCCGAATAGCGCCTCCCCATCATCAAGCGCCCGGTGAATTCGTCCACAATCACGATTTCACCGTCTTTGACCACGTACTCCCGGTCGCGGCGGTAGAGTTCCTTGGCGCTCAAG
>CAZPAL010000096.1:0-6286 GCA_964584525.1 uncultured Dehalococcoidales bacterium
GCACGCACTAATAGGTACCCGGGTGCGCTGGCATTTTATCGGCACCCTGCAAAAAAACAAGGTTAAAACTGCGGTCAGGCTATTCGATATGATAGAAACGGTTGACAGCCTGGCCCTGGCCGAAGCGCTGAATAATGCCTGCCTGGCGGCGGACAAAACCATGCCGGTGCTGCTGGAAATAAACAGCGGACGCGAAGCCCAGAAATCCGGACTTCTGCCCGAAGGTGCCATGGATGTCGCGCGTTCCATTTCCGCCCTGCCGAATATTAAAGTGATGGGTCTTATGACTATGGGCCCCCGCTTCGGAAACCCTGAAGACGCCCGCCCCTGCTTCACCGCCACCCGCCGGCTTTTCGAGGAATTGAAGGAACTGGCTCTACCTGGGCTGGAAATGAGATACCTTTCCATGGGGATGACCAATTCTTACCGCGTGGCCATTGAAGAAGGTGCTACCATGGTGCGCATCGGCAGCAAAATTTTTGGAGAGCGCTAGCCGGGGAGCGAGCGCAGCCCGTCGGCCACCTGGTACAGGTCAGTAAAAGGGGTGTGCTCCACGCCGGCCTTCCGGCATTCGGCCAGCAAGTTGTCTATGGCATAAATATGCTGGCACATGCGGGCGGGCGGAAAATCGGAGGCTCCGTTGCCGATATAAATCACCCGGTAACCCTGCCGCAAAAATTCCCGGGTATAAGATTCTTTAAACCCGTTTTCCAGCCTCTCGCCGCCGGGCCCGGCATACCACGCCTCCACCCCATCCGGCCTGAAAATGGCCTGCGCCGCGGTATGTTCAATATCTGTCAGCCCCAGCATCTTCAAGACGGTGTCTATATAAAACATCATGCCGTTGCTGACTATATAAAAACGGTAGTCCTTTTGCCGGCAAACATCTATCAGTTCCTGGAACCCGGCGCGCATAACCGTATGCCGGCGCACGAAATCATCAAGCTCCTCCCGGCTGGCCTTGACGCGGGCGAAGGCGGCGGAATTGAAGGCATTGACACTCATTTTGCCCTGCATGTAGTCATCGAATAGCTGCCGCCAGCCCTGGCCGGTAAATTCATCCAATATCTGGAAGCTGACATCGCCGACGGTGATGGTACCGTCGAAATCGCACTGTATGAGGGTGGGTTTAACAGTCATCGTTCGCCGGTTCTAAAGCCGTCACCGGCTGCCCGATTTTTTCTAATTTATCCGGGGATTCCAAGAGGTCTATGTATAAAACCCCGTTCAGGTGGTCTATTTCGTGTTCCAGTGCCTGGGCCAGCAGTTCGTCACCCTTGATGCGCAGCGCCCGGCCTTGCTCGTCTATCCCTTTTACCGTGACCGTTTCCGCCCGTTTAACCCGGCCTTGATATCCTGGGACGCTTAGACAGCCCTCCAGTACTTCACGCTCACCGCAGCGCCGGACAATCTCCGGGTTAATGACGGCGAAGGGTTGTTCATCCGGCATCTGAAGTACGATGACCCGCAGCGACACCCCGATTTGCGGCGCCGCCAGGCCCACGCCTTCAGCGGATTGCAGGGTTTCAATCATATCCCGCACCAACCTGACCACCGAGGCGTCCAAAGAAGGTACCCGGTTGGCTTTCCTGCGAAGTACGGGGTGCGGAGCGGTTAGAATGGGTTTAACAGCCATATTATTCAATCAGTATTTCTTGATCTATAATTTAACATACAGGCTGGATTCGCGTCCACCTGAACAGGATAGTCTTACGCAGTGTATTTTACCTGAACGGCCGATTGTGGTAATATATGGCTTCAGCGGGGTGTAGCGCAGCCTGGTAGCGCACCTGAATGGGGTTCAGGTGGCCGACGGTTCAAATCCGTCCACCCCGACCACGCACGAGCTAGGCACAAACTCCGCATCGGTCATAACACCCCCTCTAATTGACAATAAATGTTTTGGCAACACTTTGGCAACGTTTTATGTCTTGTTGCCCGTGTTTTATGTCAACAGAAGCCCTCCGGCGACCTGATTAATTCAACATAGCGGCTTGTTGTTGTAATGATTTGTAATGGTGCTATAATAGATGTGTTTAAGATTCTTCTTGGAGGTACTATCATGCCAGTCAATGTTTCTGTTAAGAACGTCCCCGACAATATTGCTGATAAATTGCGCAGGAGAGCCAAACATAATCACCGGTCGCTTCAAGGGGAGTTAATGGCCATTCTTGAAGAAGCCGCCAAAGGCACTTTCCTCTCCATTGATGAAGCGGAGGAACGCCTGAATGCCCTTGGGTTTAAAACAAGAGATGAGTCAGCGAGCTGGATTAAGGAACTCCGGAATGCCCGCTAAGGTTGTTGATGCCTCAGTGATTGCAGCCTGGTGCTTCCGGGAACCCCACGCACATGAGGCCCTGAAGATTATTCGTCAAACAGACCTGCACGCACCCTTACTCTTAGCCTACGAGTTGACAAGCATTGCCCGGAAAAAGGCGTTATCCTACCCTGAGAACACTGGCTTAATTGAGGAAGCGCTACACACCGCCCTATCTCTGCCCATTCGCTGGAGTAATGTGGACTACCTTGCGGTAATGCGCCTTGCTTTACAGGTTAAACTCACCACATACGATGCCTGTTACCTTTATTTAGCTCAGAAATCCGGAATACCTCTGGCAACTTTCGACGAGAACCTTGAAAAAGCGAGCCTGACTGGCGGATAGGCCACGGCGAGAGTATTCCCTCCAAGAAGAGACTCCCCAGTGCTTAATAATTGCCAACCCACCTGAATCGGCTTCAGGAAGGCCAATCACCGATTAAGAGCCCCCGCAGTTTCAAACCCAACCGAATCCGCACAATTGACAATATTGACCATAAACTTTAATATCAAGCCGTCTCCTCCCGGTTCTGGGCATTCCTTTAGTTAGAGTGGCGGTCAAGGAGGACTGGTGGTTTCGCAGAAGAAGCCGGCACAACAAGAATTTTCTTTCAACAACGCGTCACAGTCGTGGGACAGCGAGGTCAAAACGGCTGCCTTCGAATACATGCTGGGCTGTGACGACCACGGAATCCGCATCATCGACCCGCAGCATAACGTGCTCTTTATCAATGAAGCCTTTGCCTGTATCTGCGGCGTAGCCCCCCAAGATGTCATCGGCAAGAAATGCTGGGATGTTTTTGCCAGTTCTTCCTGCCATTCGGCAGAATGCCGCTTCCGGCGCATCCTGGATGGAGAAGCTTTAATTAAAACCGAAATCAACCGGGTTCGCCGCAACGGCACCGAAGTGCCCTGCCTGGTCACGGCGGCGGCGCTGCGGAATCAGCAGGGAGAACTGCTGGGCATCATCGAAAAATGGCGTGATGTTTCGGTACACAAACTCCGGCAGAGTATGGCAGCCGAAACCGAGGAGCGTTACCAGTCACTGATAGCGCTGGGAGCACGGGCCGGCGAAGCAATCATCATGTTGCAGGATATCGGTGGGAAGGAAGGGGTGCATGTTTTCGTCAACGATGAATGGGAGAGAATCACCGGATACGATAAACAGCAACTGCTCGATATCTCATTCTTCGATTTGCTGAAGACGCAGGACCGCGCCGATTCCATCATCAGGCACCGGAAGAAGATTTCCGGCGTACCTATCCCCGGCTTGTATGAACTGACCGTCATCCGCAAGGACGGCGCGGCGGTGCCGGTCGAGGTCACCGGCGGCTTCACCACCTATAACGGTAGCCTGGCCAATGTGGTTTATGCCCGTGACATCACCCAGCGCAAGGCCGCCGAGCAGTCTCTGGCGGATTCCGAGAAACGGCTGCAAACCATCCTCGATAACCTTCAAGAAGGCTGTATTTTGCTGGACAGGGAATATCGTTATCTGTACATGAACAAAGTCAACGAGACCCTCAGCCGCAGGTCCATCCCCGGCAGCCTGGGCCGGACACTGATGGAAACCCATCCCGGCATCGAACAGACCGCCTTTTTCGCTAAGGTCCGCGACACCCTCGAGAACGGCAATGTAAACCGGCTCCAGTTCGAATTCACTTTTACCGACGGCGGCAGGAACTGGTTTGATGCCACCATGTGCCCGGTTCCGGAGGGCGTGCTCGTCCTTTCGATGGATATCACCGCTGTCAAGCGATACCAGCACGAAATTGAGACCTCGATGGACACGCTGGAAACGATGGTGGACTCCCGCACGGCGCAGCTCCGGAAGGAAGTAGCCCGCCGGACGGCGGCTGAAATCAGGCTGAAAAAAACCCTGGACGCGGAAAAACGCCTGCGGCGGCAGGTACAGCAGCAGATGATTGAAAAAGCCGATTTCATGCGGGTGCTGGTTCATGAATTGCGCACCCCGCTGACCGCCCTGCTGGGAGCCAGCGACCTGCTGACCCAGATTCAGCAAACCGAGGTATCCCAAAAACTGGCCAGGCAGGTTAACAAGGGTGCCTGGGATATGGGAAAAAGAGTGAACGAGCTATTCGACCTGGCCAGAGGCGAAGTCGGCGGGCTGACGCTCCGCCGCCGGGAAATTGAACCATGCCGGATTCTGGCTGAAACCCTGGACTATTTTACCCCCGAAGCCACTCAAAAGGGCATCTCGCTGGTCTCCGACTGGCCGCCCGAATTGCCACCGGTGTGGGGGGATTACCAGCGCATCAACCAGATACTAAGTAACCTGATTAACAACTCGCTGAAAAACACCGGGAGCCCCGGGCGCGTCGTCATCAAAGCCAGGGTAAAGCGCACGCACCTTCAAATTGACGTAGAGGATACAGGGAGGGGCATCCCGGCGGACAAACAGGCCGGCATATTCAAACCCTATAACAGGCTCAATACCCAGAACCAAGACCTGGGAGGCATGGGAATCGGGCTGGCTATCTCAAAGATGCTGGTCAACCTCCACGGCGGCCGCATCTGGTTCAGGAGCCTGGAGAATGGCACCAGGTTCAGTTTCACCCTCCCTTTGGCTGAGGGAAATGCCGAAATAAACGAGCCGGAGTGAAGCATGAAAGTACTGATTGTTGAAGATAATCCGGATGTGTGCGACGTGGTAGCGATGGCTTTCGAAATGCGCTGGCCGGATGCCGGGCTGATTACCACCGGTTCAGGCAAAAATGCCATCATGCTGGCGGAAAGCGAACATCCTGACCTGATAATACTCGACCTGGGATTACCCGATATCGATGGTTTCGAAGTGCTCAGGGACGTCAGGCTTTTTTCAAATGTACCCGTCATCATCCTGACAGCCAGGGATGACGAGTGCGATATCATAAAAGGACTGGAACGCGGGGCGGATGACTATATCACCAAGCCCTTCCGCCAGCTTGAGCTGATGTCCCGGGCACAGGCCGTTCTACGCCGGCATCACCTGGTAACCCAGGCCAGTCCGCCCGCCTGCGGGGAACTGCGCTTCGGACAATCCCTTCACAACCTTTATCTGGGTAAACGTCAGATAGAACTTACCAACACTGAAGGCACGCTCCTGTCGCACCTGATGAGGAACACAGGAAAAGTCGTGGCTACCACCAAGCTGGCCGAACTGTTGTGGGGGGCTGACTATCCCGGCTCGCATGACGCCGTGCGGGTTTACATCCGGCGGCTGAGGAAAAAACTCGAACCCAATCCTGAAAAACCCTCCATAATTCTTACCCACCCCGGCTCCGGATACAGCCTGCACCCGCCGGCATAAATCCTTTCGGCAATCTGGTTCCAATCCCTGTTTCGTGGGGGCTCCACAGAACATTAAAATATAGTAATAAATGATGTCCTGTTTTTAACTCTCGTCGCCCCGGTATTAACCCATTCTGTAAGCATCGCATGATAAGGTGTAAACAGGTATGTAAAGGACGCCCGAACGAACAGCCGAAAGCCATTTTTTAAAAGTCGTGTTGGGACCGGATGAGCCCCGGATTTTCGTTTTCAAATTGTTTGGGTAGTGCCTGACCGGCGGGGAGTTTTCTTGAGTCGTGCCTGTTCCCGCGCCTGATATGCGGGCTTTGGAGAGCAGTTTGGAGAAAGTAGCAAGTTTCCGGGCAGGCTTCGCCGGGGGAAACCAGGGTGCCGGGGTGGTTCTTCTGCCGCCCCAGCTTAAATTGATGACCTCCCCCTCCCGTGTAGTGAGCCCTGGCTGTAATCGGGCTGAGCGGCGGAGCCTGACTCGTAACAAAAACAGGAGGGAATAATGGTCAAACAGGGCAGAACCACCATCGGCCTTAAAAAGACGACCAAGTCCAAACTGGATCATAACCGGGCGCCCGGCCAATGCTACGATGGGTTTTTATGCCAGATGATGGAGCTGTGGGAGGCAAACATCGACAGTAAAAACGGGGGTGCGCGCCTGAGCGGTTC
>CAZPAL010000097.1:0-6263 GCA_964584525.1 uncultured Dehalococcoidales bacterium
GTTATAAAATCTCCCCAGCGTCTGTTTTGAGGATGGCGGCTTTGTCGGTCTTCTCCCAGGGCAGGTCAATGTCGGTCCTGCCGAAATGCCCGTAAGTCGCCGTCTGACGGTAGATAGGCCGGCGCAGGTTGAGAGCGCGGATGATGGCCTCCGGCCTCAGGTCGAAGTGGCGTTCGATGAGCTGGTAGATGACATCCAGCGGGACTTTCTCGGTACCGAATGCTTCCAGCGAAACCGAAAGCGGGCGGGCCACCCCGATGACATAGGCTACCTGAATCTCCAGGCGGTCAGCCAGCCCGGCGGCTACCAGGTTCTTGGCGACGTAGCGCGCCATATAGGCAGCCGAGCGGTCTACCTTGGTTGGGTCTTTGCCGGAAAAAGCGCCTCCGCCGTGGCGCGCGAAACCGCCGTAGGTATCCACCAGTATCTTGCGCCCGGTAAAGCCGGTGTCCGAAACCGGCCCCCCCAGCACGAAGCGCCCGGTGGCGTTAACGTAATATTTGGTATCTCCGTCGAGCAGCGCCGCGGGGATGACAGGCTTGATAACATATTCAAGTATGTCCGCGCGGATTTTTTCGCCGCCGACATCCGGGTCGTGCTGCGCGCCGATGACTACGCTGTCCAGGCGTGAAACGCGGCCGTTGTGGTATTCCACTGTCACCTGCGATTTGCCGTCCGGCCGCAGATAGGGCAGAGTGCCGTTCTTGCGCACCTCGGCCAGCTTGCGGCATAGCTTATGCGACAGGTTGATGGACAGTGGCATGTATTCGGGGGTTTCATTGCAGGCGAATCCCACCATCATGCCCTGGTCGCCGGCCCCGGTCAGGCTGAGCTCGTCGCACTGCCCGATTTTACATTCCAGGGACTGGTTGACACCCATGGCGATGTCTCCGGACTGGCGGCCGATAGAGGACATCACGCCGCAGCTGCCGGCCTCGAACCCGTATTCAGGTTTGGTGTAGCCGATATCCCGCACCACGCCACGCACGATGTCGGCGATTTCCACGTATGTATCGGTAGTAATTTCCCCCATAACCATTACCATACCGTTGGTAACGGCGGTTTCACAGGCCACGTGCGCCATGGGGTCCGCGGTCAGGATGGCGTCCAGGATGGCGTCGGATATTTGGTCGCAGACCTTATCCGGGTGACCTTCGGTCACCGACTCGGAGGTAAACAGATAACGCTTCGAAGAATGAAAACCGTGTTGCATATTAAGTTCCTTCCTCCCAACTGGCGAGATATTTGGTTTGTTCCTCGGTCAGGCAGTCTATGTCCATGTTCATGGAGCGCAATTTCAGGCGGGCGATAGCTCGGTCAATCTCCTGTGGCACGGTATACACGCGCTGTTCCAGTTGGCCGCTACTCTTGACCAGGTATTCCAGGCACAAGGCCTGGTTGGCAAAGGACATATCCATGACACTGGCGGGATGCCCCTCGGCTGCCGACAGGTTGATGAGCCGCCCCTCCCCCAGCAGGTGCAGTTTCCGGCCGTCGCGCAGCATGTACTCGTCCACGAAGGGACGCACCCGCCGTTTCCCGGTGGACATGGCCTGCAGCGCCGGTATATCTATCTCGGCATTGAAGTGGCCGCTGTTCGCCAGGATGGCTCCGTCTTTCATGAGGGCAAAGGCCTGCTGGCTGATGACATGTTTGTCACCGGTTACGGTGATGAAAACATCCCCTCTGGCCGCCGCTTCCAAAATGGGCATCACCTCGCAGCCGTCCATGGCGGCCTCGAGGGCGCGCAGTGGTTCGACCTCGGTGACAATCACCCGCGCACCCAGACCTTTGGCTCTTAAAGCCACGCCCTTGCCGCACCAGCCGTAGCCGGAAACCACCACCTGCTTGCCTGCCCAGAGCAGGTTAGTGGCACGGGTGATGCCGTCCATGGTGCTCTGTCCGGTGCCGTAGCGGTTATCGAAGAGGTGCTTGGTCTGGGCGTCGTTGACGGCAATGACAGGGTACATCAGCCTGCCGTCCTTTTCCATGCTGCGCAGGCGGATTACGCCGGTAGTGGTCTCTTCCGTGCCGCCGATTATCTCCCCCAGCAGTTCGGTGCGGGTGGTATGCAGTGAGGTCACCAGGTCGGCGCCGTCGTCCAGGGTAAGCTGCGGCTTGTGGTCGAGGGCGGTGGCGATATGGTGGTAATAGGTTGCCTCATCCTCGCCCTTGATGGCGTTGGTGGGGATGCCGGCGGCTACCAGGGCGGCGGCCACGTCGTCCTGGGTGGAAAGCGGATTGGACCCGCACATGATAAGGTCGGCCCCCCCGGCCTGGAGCGCCAGTGCCAGATTGGCTGTTTCGGAGGTGATGTGCAGGCAGGCTGCGATGCGTATGCCGGCGAATGGCTGTTGGCTGCGGAAGCGTTCCCCGATGCGCGCCAGCACGGGCATATCGCGCCCTGCCCATTCGACGCGTAATTTCCCTTCTCCCGCCAGGCGTTGGTCTTTGATATCGGAATTCATCTGATTTTCTCCAGTACCGTGTTGATATTTTGCTCCAGTTCGGCTGAGGCGTCAATAGCGACGTGCTGCCGCGGGAGGATTTCGTTCACCGGTTCGAACCATTCCTGCTGTTTGAGGAATATTCCCCAATGTCCATCGGAGGCAGTTACCTCATCCAGGCGCTTTAAGAGCCGTTTTTGAGCCAGTTCAGGGCCTATGCGGCATTCCACCACAAAGAAATCCGCCCCCAGTTCTTCAGCCATCGTGCGTGCTCTCAGCCGTTCGCCGCGCCTTAAAAAAGCCCCGTCCAGTACGACGGAAACACCGCCGGCCAAAAAGCGGCGCGCTTGGTTGAACATGCCGTCGTATGTTCGACGGGTGAAATCCGCCGAATAGATGCCGCCTTCCGGCTGGGTGTAACAGTGTTCGGTGGCGTTCATACCGGCCAGCGCCTTGCGGGTTATGTCGGAAGAGATATGTACCATGCCCAGCCTGCCGGCCAGTTCGCCGGCCAGGGTGGATTTGCCGCTGCCCACGAAACCGGTGGTGATAACCAGCCTGGGTTTATCCCGCGCATAACTGGCGGCCAGTTCAAAATAACCGCAGGCATTGGAAAGCGAAACCCGCCGTTCACCGTCCGGCACCAGCGGGTCATCCAGTTTGAAGCAGTTGACCTTGGCACGCACGTAGGCACGGTAGCATTTGTAGAAATTCAGCAGCCGGCTGAGGCCGGTGTCCTCTCCGGCGGCGGCGTAGGCTTCAATGAAATGCCAGCCCAGGTCGGCCCGCCCGTAGTGATCCAGGTCCATGGCCAGAAAAGCCACCTCGCCCGCCACGTCTCCGTAACGGAAGCGTTCGTTGAATTCGATGCAGTCGTAGATGCAAAGCTCGTGGCAGAAGCAGATATGGGCCGCTTGAAGGTCGCCGTGACAGTCCCGGATTTTACCGGCGGCTGCCCTCCCGGCAAAAAGAGAACTGTTCTCTGCGATAAAGCGGCGCGTGTAGTCCCGTATGCCTGAAAACTGCTTTTCGGACAGCCCGCGGCCAAAATAGCGCTCGGTCTGGCTGAAGTTTTCCTCGGTATTGCGGCTGACGGCTTCCAAGGAACCGAACGTTTGGATAGCAGGGCTGGTCTCGGCGCAGGCGTGGAAAGCGGCCAGTTTGGCTGCCAGTGCCTCCATCATGGGGGCGTCGGCGGCGCCGCTGCGCAAAAGCCGGTCCAGCATCCGTTCGGAGGGAAGGCGCAGCATTTTGACGGCGTATTCCACCGTTTCGCCGCCGCCGTCAATGGAAATGTTCCCGCCGCATTCGGTGACGGGCACGACGCCCAGGTAAGCCTGCGGGCACAGGCGGCGGTTCAGTTCAACCTCGCGCCGGCAGTAATAAAGTCTGCGCTCGAGCGCGGTGTAATCGACGTACCCCAGATTGACGGGTTTTTTGATTTTATAAACGAAATCACCGGCTAAAAATACACAGGACATCTGCGTTTGAATCATGTTGATTTCAGCAGGCGGTTCGGGGTATGCCTCCGGATGAGACAGGGCTTCTATGACGTGCGAAAGGGCAGGACTCAACATCAGGCTCCGTCATGAAACCGGGTCATGGCTTCCACCCCTGAAGAAAGCGCCGTGACCACCGCGTTGATGTCGTCCTGGCCGCGCATGGGCGCGCCGTCTATCACGATTCCCTTTTTCATGATGTGGGTGAATTCGACCACCGGAAACTTGATTTGCTCCCAATCCAGACAGGGGTGACCGCAAATCTCGCTTACTCTGGCCAGCAGCAGGCCGGAGAGATGCACCAGGTGGGGGTGCTTGCTGAGGTCGTAATTGAACTGGGCATCGAAACGCGCGAAGTCGTCCACCCCCCGTTCGGGATGGCCCCCGAAAATATAGATTAACTGGGTGGAAATGACTTCCTTGGGCAGTCGGGCCAGGCTTTCGGGCGAGGGTTTGTCATCCAGCCAGCGGTAGCACTGGCTGAGCATCAAAAAGGAAAATAGCTGGCTGATTTCCATCGCCCGTTCGGTGGTTCCCTCTCCCCAGTAGGGCTGGACGCCCGCGCATGAGTTGACTACTGTCTCGGCAGCCACCGTGCCGCCCATCACCAGCGATTTGAAAAAAAGCGTTTCGGTCGGGTCCCTGGTGAGTTTTTCGATATTGGAGAGGGCATTGTCCCAGACCTCTTCAAACAACTGGCTGTTGCGGCCCTCCTGGTCGACGGTCATCACGATTCTCCTTATCCAATTCCGAATTATCAAAAGTATAACCTAAAAACGGTTCGGTTTGCATGGACGCACTCCCGCAGGCTGAGGTATCGGGGCGAAGCGGGTCCGGGTGATGAAAAGCGAAATACTCCGCCTGGCTCGCCCGCCAGCGGAATACGTCACCTTCGGCCTGGCTGTGAACCAACTTGTCGAAAGTCAGGCCTAATTTTTGAACTACACGCATGGAGGCATACCCATCGGTGAGCGTCTCAGCGCAAAGACCGGTCACTTCAGGCTGTTCGAAAGCCAAGTCCGCCAGCGCCCGGGCCGCTTCGGTGGCCAAACCCCGACCCCGGTAGGCGGGGACAAGCGCATAGCCGATTTCCACCTCGCCCGCGCTATCCGGCCGGCCTTTAAACCCGCCGTCGCCGACCAAAATGCCGTCCTGCCGGTGGATGAAAAGGTAAGCTGCCCACCCTCCAGCCTGGCCGAGCTTCTCAGGGCGGCCTTGCCAGCAGGTCAGGCTTTCCGGAGAAACAGGCCATTCGGGCGGCACTTCGACACCCAGCAACGCCGACAGCGCCTGGCGGCCGGCGCCGAAGGCGGTTACATGCTCAGCCTTGAGAGGCACGAGTATCAGGCGAGCGGTCTCAATGGGAAGCGTGTTATGCAAAGTCCAACAACCTTCTAGCCGTAGCTCCGGCGCAGCGCGGCCGAAAGCCCGGCCAGCAATTCCAGCGCCGTCTCGGCTCCGTCTTCGCTCAGCCCGGCCAGCCCGCAACTGGGGGTGAGCAACGCCTGCTCACGCAACTGACGTATGCTTACTTTGTGGCGGGTGAACGGCGCCATGGCCTCTTCCAGCCGGTCTTTGAGGCTGGAACAGGTTTCTTTGAGCAGGGTTTCGGGTGTATTAGGAACGATTCCCCAAGCGATGGCCCCGCCGCGTTGCAGCAGCAGCCGCACTTCGGCGGGGTACAGGCTGAGCGAGCCGGCAAAATTATAAGCGTCGAATCCGACAATATCCAGGCTGGTGCCCAGCAGGACCGACCAGTCCGTATTGCCGCAACAGTGGATGCCCTTGAGCCCGATGATGCCTCCCAGCGCCTCCTCCACCAGGGAGGTCACCCGTTCCCTGGAGAGACTGAAAAAAGCCGAGCCGTAGGAGGACATGGCCGGTTCGTCAAGGAAGATGATAGTCTGTTTGCTGACGCGCCGCAGTTCCTGTTCCATCCAGGCCGCTTTCAGCCGCAGCAGTTTGGCGGCGGCGTCGCCCAGCACATCGTCATACAGCGCCGCCTTTCCATCGGGCGTAGTGATTGACAGGCCGAGCGTGAGCGGCCCGCAGAGCTGTCCCTTGACCGCCTTGGGCGAGGGCGGCGGGTTCTGGACGAAAGCATAAAGCCCGGAAGCGCTGTCTTCAGCCATCGGGAAAGCGGAAATATCGTTTTCAAGATAGGCGGCATACAGTTTTTCCAGGGCGGATTGAGCCCGTTCGTCACCGGCGGCGCTCAACCTGCCGTCATTCGCCAACAGGCCCGGAAACCCGCCGGCGGACTGCGCCGCCATCCCCTCCTCGCCCACCACCAGCTCGACCGATTCCGACACCTCGT
>CAZPAL010000098.1:0-6251 GCA_964584525.1 uncultured Dehalococcoidales bacterium
GGCAGGATGGACAGCTCAATCTTGCGACGGTAGAGTCTTACCGGGGAGCCGCTTTGTCCGGAGGTCGAAACGACGTAGCAATCCTCCGGATTAACCCGCCTGGAGAGAATTTCGGACGGAAAACCAGCCTGGAGTTCGCTTTTGGTCAAAAGGGGTAATCGCTGGAAATCTGCCAGCGTCCGAATATCAGCTGGAGTGATGCCGGCTGCGTCATACTTGCGGCGGTAAAGAGGCACATTCTGATAAGCGTACTTTACCAAACGTTTAAGTTTAGCCAGTTGAGTTTTTTGTATGCGGTTCATATGGGGGTGATTATAGCATGAAGCAGTCGAAAAGACGGCTACCTGGCATCCAGCGAATCTAAAACGGCTTTATCGCGCGTGACCCATGACTCCATAGCCTGGCGTTTGGCGCCACGGGCAGGTTTTCCTTCCTCGGCTTTAACCATCACCGGTTCATATATCAGCGTTCTCAGAGCTTCCAGTATCTCTTCCAATGGGCCGGGTTCGAATTGCCGTCCTCGTGAATACTGCAAAACGATGAGGTCTTTCCTTTGTTGAACGACCTTGAATTCATCGAACAGCAGTGGGTGCTGTTTAACTATTCTGGCAATTACGCTCAGAATCCTCTCCGGTTCGAAAGGCCGCCCGCTGGGCAGGATCAGCCAGTCACTAGAACGGCCTTCGATGGATTCCATCAGAGGTAAATTATTTACGCACCCGCACGTACGACCACCAGGCCGGCCCCGGTCACCCACCAGATAGCGGATAAAAGGCATTGCCCGGTTGCGGGTCGTGGTTATGATAATCTCCCCGGCTTCGCCCGGGGCGCTATCGCCCCCCTTCTCATTCAGGAATTCCAGCCAGACGCTATCGGTAAAGATATGATAGTTGTGCCGGCGGCATTGAGCGGCTATGCCCCAGGTCTCCTCGGTTGAGTATTCATCATATACCGGGCAGCCGAAAACCCCGGCGATATATTCTCTCTCCTCGGCTGAAGACATTTCGGAGTTCACCGTAATCATGCGCGGCCTGATATATCGCAAATCATCAACGGTGACGTTGCGGGCGATTTCCAGCATATTTGAAGCATAAGCGTCAATAAGATCCGGCTTCACCATTCTCAAGTCGGCGATTATCTTATCCACAGGTTGCATGGACCAGATGTACGTCTGCCGAGAGCGGGATACGGGCAGGAGTTGCATGGGCAGATAACGTATGTAGCATGAACGATACCACGGCCGGTAGCCAATCATGGTATAGATGCGCGCGCTCTCCGCCAGGTAGTAGGCGTAGGCCTGGGGGGAAAATATAAAGGACAGCGGTTTTCCCGTTGAGCCAAGTGTGGAAGAATGATGGCACTTATCTGTGTCGGTACCGGGTTTGATAATTTTACCGGGGTAATGCCGGCGCACCTCTTCCTTGGTCAGCAGCGGCAACTTTTTCAAGTCTTCCAGCCGTCGGATCAGGCGTATGTCAACCCCGGCAGAATCATATTTCTCCTGGTAGAACGGCACATTCCGGTAAGCGTCCTGCACGGTCTGAATAACACGGCGTTCCGCCAGGCTTTTTTGCCAGGATGAGGGCAGGTAAGGGATGGTATATACCCTTATCGCGGCCGAAAGCAAGTTCCACATGGCGATTTTCCCATTGATGCTGCGCGCCAGGCCGGGGCGTTACCAACCCGGGCCATAAACAACTCTTTTCAATTTCCCGGTGGCGGTGGTTTCCTCTACCAGTTCGTCCCTGAGCAGGATTTGGGGCGGGCAGACTAGTCCCGACTCCACCCCCTGCGCCAGAATTTTAATTCCCATAAGGCGTTTAAACACCTCGTTTTGAAAAGCTGTCGGGTCGGTTACGCCACTCCCGGCTACCGATAATTTGGGCAGAGGCTTGTAGCCTTGGCGGTCCATGTTGAGTTGCCACCTTGCGATGACGCCAAAGCTGCCGACCTCTTTGAGCGCGCAGTCCAGATCGTGCACGGAAAACCGGATTAGCCCCATATTTATTATGTCATCCAGCCGCCGCAATACTCTTATCCTCGGATGCGTGCGCCCGCAGCCGCACTTACCGGTGCCCACCACCTGAATCAAGTCCGCCGTGCGGTATCTTATCAACGGAAAGGCAGGGCTGAAAGTGGTGACGACGTATTCCCCTTGTATACCGGCTGGCGCTTCATCTAAAAACTGCGCTTGTGGCTGGTACTCGGGAAGCTCCACCTCTTTATCGAGCTCGGATAGAGGAATGATCTCCGGGATGCAGCAGTCGCTCCAGATATGGATACCGTCATGCTCGGTACATTCGATGTTGAGACAGGGAAATTCGGTGAAAGCATAGGTTTCGAATGGCTCCAGACCGTAGGTTTTGCGGATGGCGTCACGATAAGGCGCGATGGATTCGCCGCTGAATAACCCGAAACGCAATTTGAAGACATCCCTGACCGACGGTTTTCGCAAGCTGAACAGAATCCTGGCGGCTAGCAGCTTGAGGCTTCCGGTTTCACGCTGCCGGCGCGCAACCTCGGTCTTCAGCCGCTCGGTAATGCCTTCCGACACGCGCATCGAGACGCTGGGGAAGGAAACGAGGACGTCAGCCCGCCGCCGGCGTGCCAGTTCCGTCACCTCTCCGATGGCGTTAATTCCGACCGGTATTAGCTCCTGCTGCCGGCGCCGGAGCGTCTGGCCCGAAATGCCCAGGTAGGTGAGCGTTTCGCTGATGAACGGCGCGGGAGCGGTCAGTGCCAGCACCCGGAACGGTCTGCTTTTTTTGCCGCGCAGATTGAAATCACGCATCATTATCTGGTCGAAGAGGTCAAGGTCGTAGTCCGAGTATGGCACCCATTTGCCAGCGCCGGTAGTGCCCGATGTGCATGACCACAGCCGGGCATGACGGACATCGACGATATCGTCAATGCTAGCGGTTTGATAGGTTTGCTTGATTCCGGCGCTGTTGATATAGGGGAGGTTCTTCAGGCCGCTGCGGTTAGTGATTGATTCAGCATCAATTCCGGCGGCCTGCCACCTTTCTTTGTAGAGTGCTGAACGGCTGGCCCTGACTATTACCCCGGAATCCCGCAGCCGTTGCTGCTGCCAGTTCACAATTTCAGCCGGTGGAGCACATTCCACTGCCGAATTAAAATAGGTGGTTGCCATTATGAGCTAAATCCTTTCCAGCCGGTCTGCGCTGAATCCAGCCTCAACGGAAAAGATTTTAGCATAAAACGCGTCTTACAGGATAACTCCGCTGCTTACCCCTACAATCACCGGGTTGGTCACTTCAGGCGGGCGGAAACACAGCACCTGTAGCCGGTACTGGTAGTCAATCACACCCTGGCTCTCCCAGATGCAGCGGTGCTTTGTCAGCTCATCCCCGGCTTGGTTCCGGCAGCTAAACCCGGCGATGGATGCCAGCGGCAAAACGGACATAATGAAGGAGTCGCTCGGGTTCTGGCGCGGTCTTTATCAGTTGATGGGGAAACTGACCAGATTACCCAGCCCGAACACTGCGTCGGAAGGCACTTTGCTGAACTCGGTAAGGATGAAAGCTGTTACCTCCGCCAGTTTCTCATCCGAAAGGCTTCCAGGGAAATTATTGGGCATGTAAAACTTGATGAAGGTGAACAGCCCGTGCGCCGTTTTGTAGATTGAGAGGTCGTATTTGGCAAATTCTGACTTGCCCACGCTGGTCCATTCATCATGGCAGTAATCGACGTCGCAGTACAGGCTGTATACCTGTGCCCCCGCGTTCGCCATATCGCCGGCTGTCAAAGCCGGGGCCGGGCTGGTCGTGGATGGCAACGACGTAATGGTCACCGTTGATGCCGGCAGAGTCTGGGTTACCGTAGATGCCGGCAGGGTTTGGGTAGTTGTGGTAGTCACTGTGTTCGTTGAGGCGCAACCGGCTATCGCTAACGAGAGTAGCACCAGAGAAATTGATAAAAACAATCCAGTTAATCTCTTCATTTTTCCCTCCCAACTGAATAATTCCTCGTTTTTCCAATGCTAATACCCGGACGATAAAATATACGATATGTTTGGGTAAGAATTAGTTAAATATTTATTACAAATGCCATAACCGTATGTATAAATATTTGCCGGAATGCCGATTGGTAGCATGGTTGGAGAGTGCGGCGTGGGCTAAACCCAAGGTAAAAACTCTGCGCCGGTGACAACCATGTGGTCACTATACCCGTCCAGGTGCTCGTACCCGCCGCCAAAGAAAAATTGCCCGGTGACTCGAACCCTGCCAAATTTTCTAACAAGCTTAATTAATTGATTAAAGCCTCTGCTATGCCATCTGTCAAGCCAGTGTTAACCCCATACACAGGAACAACGCGCCCAGGTAGAAGATGGTGAAGAAGTAGAACCACCTCACCATCGCCTGCCCGCCACGCCGCGCAACCTGCCATGCCGTGTACAGGAACACCCCGCCCAGCACCGCCGCCGCCATGCCATAAACCGCATCGAACGGCGCAGTGGCATTGCTGGTCCAGAAGAAACCCGCCAGCGGCAGGAAGGAGAGTGCTACCGTTAACGCCGTCCAGGCGAGAATCGCTCGCCGGGTAGCCTTTGCGCCCCGCACCACCGGCAGCATCGGCACCCCTGCGCGCGCGTATTCGTCGCGTCGTAGCAGCGCCAGCGCCCAGAAATGCGGCGGCGTCCAGGCGAATATGATGCCTGCAAGCACCCATGCTCCCGGTTCCAGGCTCCCGGTAGCGGCTGCCCAGCCCACCAGAGGCGGCACTGCTCCCGCCACTCCGCCTATCACGATGTTATGTGCCGTGCGCCGCTTGAGCCACCAGGTATATACCACCACGTAATGCAGCAATCCGAGCAGGCTCAGTAGTGCCGCCAGCACGTTTGCTCCAAGCCAGAGCACAATGAACGAAACCGATGCCAGAGCCAGCCCGAAAAGTAGCGCCCGGCGCGGGGCGATACGTCCCGCCGGAACTGCTCGGTGGCAGGTGCGGCTCATGCGTTCATCGAGGTCACGGTCAAGGTAACAGTTGATAGCCCCGGCACCGCCTGCCGAAAGGTAGCCGCCCAGCGCCGTCCACCAAACCACCGGCCAGTGCCAACTGCCCTTGCCGGCCAGCCACATAGCTATCAGCGTGGTGAAAAGCAGCAGCAACACGACGCGCGGTTTGGTCAACCCGGCGTAATCACGCCA
Organism: uncultured Dehalococcoidales bacterium; assembly: GCA_964584525.1. Classification (GTDB taxonomy): domain Bacteria; phylum Chloroflexota; class Dehalococcoidia; order Dehalococcoidales; family UBA1222; genus CAZPAL01. The sequence continues at coordinate 5,169 of CAZPAL010000098.1, forward strand.
GGAAGCACGCGCAATCTGTACTGGAGTTTCTTTTTCCATAGAATCTCCGTTATTGGAATCAATATCCGGCAGTTAAGGGGCGCCTGAATGATGAAGCGGTGGAAGGTCCATGTCTGCGGTGTGACCGCGCACCGAAACATGCCCCCGGTCATCCGCCTGCAGGTTGTACAGGTAGGCTCCGATACTGCGCGCGTCCGGCTCGGTAATTCCCGTCCGGGGCATGGCCGTCCCAGGTTCGATTGCCTGCGGGTCGGTGAGCCACAGCACAAGGTTATCCTGGTTGTTGACCAGCGCTCCGGCGATGTACCAGCGCGACGCCCAGAAATCCAGCGGCGGGCCGACGACGCCGTCAGCGCGCTGTACTCCCGGAATTGAATGGCACGAGCTACAGCCGTAATCGACGATGGCCCGCACCCCTTGCTCCACCTCTTCATCCCTGGCCCCGCAGCCCCATGCGCTGACGGTCGTAAGAGCGGCCATGGCAATCACCAGCAGCCGCTGCCCGGCTGGTAGTTCAGTCCGTCTCATCCTCTTCCTTCATGCGTGATTTCTCTTCGTTTCCAGGCAACCGGAACTCAATGAGCGGGTGCCGGCAAACAGGGATCAATAAAGAAAAGCGGAACCGTTCCCAAAACAATTGCCAGTAAGAACAGCCCGCTGGCCAGTAAACCGGCGAACACCAAAAAACCAATGCGGCTGCCTTCCATCGTCTGAAGTACGCTGTTCCGCTCGCCAGGCTCAAGCCGGCGCCACAGCGACCAGGACACCCATCCGGCACCAGCTGCCACGCCCGCCAGCAATACAGACCCGCCAATCATCAGCATCCGACCGCCCATCATGCACATCCAGGGCACCAGCAAAAACATCGTCAACAGGTGGATAAACCACGCTGCTCCGGGAGTGATGATGGCGAACCACAGTCGCTTTTCTCCAGGCCCGCTCCCGGGCGCCGGCGGGGGTGCCCGCGGCGCGCCGGGGGCGCCGCGGGGGGGGGGGGGGGGGGCGCTGGGGCGGGGGGGGCGGGGGCTGGGTGGGTGGGGGGGGGGGGGGGGGGGGTGGGGGGGGGGGGGGGGGGGGGGGGGG
>CAZPAL010000099.1:0-742 GCA_964584525.1 uncultured Dehalococcoidales bacterium
CCTCCAGGCGTTCCCCGACACAAACCACAGGCGTAAGTCCCGCTTTAAGCGCTGCTTTCACCTTCTGGTTGATGAACTGGCTCGTTTCGCCGAATATATGGCGCCGCTCCGAGTGTCCGAGAATGACGTAACGACACAACTCCGCCAGCATTCCGGGCGATACCTCGCCGGTAAATGCCCCTCTGTCGGCATAGTGCATATTTTGCGCGCCCAGAGCCACCGATGAACCACTGAGTATTTCGGCTACGGAAAACAGCGCCGTGTACGAGGGAAAGAGCACCTTCTCGATGCCGGACACGGTTTCAAGCAGCGGAAGCATATCCCGCGCCAGTTCGCAAGCTTCTTTGACGTTGCTATTCATCTTCCAGTTGCCGGCTACCATTATTTTACGCATCGTTACGCTCCAAATTTTTTCAGTTTGAGCGCGTGAGCCATCGCCAGCGGCATGAGGTCGGTTGCCGGGATGATGCCCAAGCTGCCCTTCCGGCACTCATTTTCGCCGAATTTCAGTATCCCGTCTCGCCGGCAAAAGCCGGAGTGCAGCAGGCAGGGCACACCGTGCCAGCTATGACCGGCCATCACCGCCGGAGTGGAGTGGTCGCCGGCCAGCAGCAAGACATCGGGCGAGAGTTTTAGAAACTCCGGTAATGCCCGGTCAATTTCCTCGATTACCGCCACTTTGCGCGTAAAATCCCCGTCTTCACCGGCCGCATCCGCCCCCTTAACGTGGAAAAAGAAGAAA
>CAZPAL010000099.1:752-6247 GCA_964584525.1 uncultured Dehalococcoidales bacterium
TGGGAAGGCAGGGCCGCTCCAGTGGGCAGAACGGTCATGCCGACCACTTTGGCCAGGCCGCGGTACATGGGATAGGCGGCAATAGCTGCCGCTTTGAGATGATAAATATCTTTCATGGGGGGGAGGTCAGGTTTTTCAGAAAATCCGCGCAGCAGCAGCATGTTGGCCGGCTTCCCGTTCAGCACGCTGCGCGCTTCGGATAGAAAGCGGTTAGCCACCATGGCGGTAAAACCGGCCTCCGCAACTTGTGGCTTCGCTTCCTGGGGCGGAACTCCCAGGCGCTGAGGGTCGGTGTCATGCACAGCGGGACTGAGCCCTTGCCCCCGGAACACCACCACGCAGCGATGTTCCTTGACCGGCGCTACCGCTATTTTTACCCCCTCGAACTCCATCCCGTCCAGCAGTCGGCAGAGCTTGATGTTTTCTTCGGTCGAAAGCCTGCCGGCCCGGCGGTCGCTTATCAGCCCGGCGCTGTCGATGATACAAAAATTGCCGCGGACTGCGACGTCACCGGCTTCCAGCGGAAAATCGATGCCCATCGCCTCCAGCACTCCCCTCCCTATGCGGTAACGCAGCGGGTCATAACCGAAGAGAGACAAATGCCCGGGCGCGCTTCCAGGCGTGATGGCGGGTCCCATCGGCTGTGAAAGCCCGCAGCTTGAAATCGCCGCCAGCGCATCCAGGTTGGGGGTGAAAGCAGTTTCCAGTTCGGTTTTGCCCGTCTCAGGGTGAGGCGCCCCGCCCAGGCCGTCAACCACCAGCAACACGATTTTAGAAGGACTCTCATGCGCCAGTTCCCTTAATATATTAAAAGTGTCGTCCAATTCATTTCTCCCTCCAGGGGGCATCTTTATCCATCAGCGCCGCCACCCCCGGCAATACCTCTCCGCCTAAAAATTTAAGCGAAGCCCCTCCCCCGGTGGAAACGAAACTCATCTTGTTGTTGAGCTTGAGTTCCGTCACCACCTCCGCCGTGGAACCGCCGCCGATGATGGTGGCGGCGTGCAGATTGGCAACCACGTGTGCCATGGCCAGCGTACCTTCGGCGAACTGCGGAACCTCATAGATGCCCATAGGGCCGTTCCAGAATACCGTTTTGCATTTTTCCAGCACGCGCGTGAAACGGCTGATTGTCAGCACTCCCATGTCCACGATACGTTTCTCAGGCGGGATGCTGTCGATGGCCACCGTACATCCCGGGTCGGCATTGTTCCCCGCATCAGCCACCACCACATCTTCAGGCAGATGAATCTCTACGCCGTTGGTTTTAGCTTTGCGCATCAGATAGGCTGCCGTGTCAACGTTGCCGTCCAGCAGCGATTGGCCCACTTCGTATCCCCCGGCTTTTAAAAAGGTGGCAGCCATTCCGCCGCCGATGATGATGTGGTGCACCTTGGGCATGACGTTTTCAATCATGTTAACCTTGTCGCTAACCTTAGCCCCGCCCAGCAGCAACCCGAAGGGCGGCACCGGTTCGTGGAGCACGCTGCCAAGAGCATGCAGTTCCTTTTCCAGCAGCAATCCGGCTACCGAGGGCAGAAATCTGGTGACCCCTACGATAGACGCATGCGAACGGTGGGCGGTGCCAAAAGCGTCATCGACGTACACATCTCCCAGATTCGCCAGCGCCCTGGCAAAAGCGGGGTCGTTGCTCTCTTCTTCAGCATGAAAACGCAGGTTCTCCAGCAGGAGCACTTCCCCGTCTTTAAGTTCACAGGACAGCTCTTCAACTCCCGCGCCAACACAGTCCTTAGCCATTTTAACCGGCTGGCGCAGTAGATGAGACAGCCGGTCAACCACCTGCGTGAGGCTGAAAGCAGGATTGGGCTTGCCCTTGGGCCTGCCCAGATGGGAACATAGTATCACCCTGGCGCCCTGTTCCAGAAGATAATCTATGGTGGGAATAGCGGCTTTGATGCGGCTGTCATCAGTAATACGCCCGCTCTTTTCATCCAGCGGAACATTGAAATCCACCCTGGTCAGGACCCTCCGGGAACTGACCGGAACATCCCTGATTGAAAGTTTTTGCATGAGCCACCTTATCCGTATATTAACGTTTCGTACCGCTGCCCGGCAACGCCCCACCAGCCAGAGACGCCCTGAGCTTCAATTCAGGAAAGCTATCAAGGATGGTTCGCGTTATCCCCCGGCTGTCAAGCCCGTATTTTGAGCGCAGCAGGGTCTGGGTACCATGTTCAACGTACTCATCCGGAATACCAATGTTTCTGACACTCACCCCCCTCATGCCTAGTGCCTGGACACAAGCCGCTGCCTGAGCGCCGAATCCGCCGCGTAAAACATTCTCTTCGATGGTAACCAGGTTAGGAACGTCTCTGAGACTTTCCGCCAGCAATACGCCATCCAGCGGGCTGGCAAAGCGGGTATTTATAACAGTGGCCTCAATGCCCATCTCCGAAAGTGTGCAAGCGGCATCGAGAGCAGGTTGTACACATACTCCGATGGCGGCGATGACTACATCCCCTCCCCGCCTGAGCCTCTCGCCCTTGCCGATGTCTAATTTTTGGAAAACCGTGTCCATAGGAACGCCCAGACCGCTGCCGCGGGGATAGCGCACCGCCATCGGGAGACCGCTATAGATAGCTGTAAAAAGCAGGTGCTGCAATTCGTTTTCATCTTTAGGGGCAGCCACCACCAGGTTGGGGATACAGGAAAGGTAAGATAAATCCAGAATGCCCTGGTGGGTCTTGCCATCGTCGCCCACGATTCCGCCCCGATCCACGGCAAAGGTCACCGGCAGCTTCTGGGTGGCCACGTCATGGACTATCTGGTCGAAGCCACGCTGCAGAAATGTAGAGTAGATAGCCACTACCGGGCGTATGCCCTGGGTAGCCAGCCCGGCGGCAAAAGTGACCGCGTGTTGCTCGCAAATGCCCACGTCAAATATGCGGCTTGGAAACTCCTGCTGTAATTCCGTCAGACAATTTCCTTCCGGCATAGCCGGAGTGATGACCACCACAGCCGGGTCATCCCTCATCAGATTCTGGACGGTCCGCGCGAATACCTGGCTGTAGCTGGGGGCGGAACGAGCGCCTCCGCCCTGCGGGGCGATGCCATGAAAGCAGACCGCATCGTCTTCAGCCGGCCCGTAACCCTTGCCTTTGGTGGTGATTACATGTACCAGAACCGATTTGTGCTGGTAGTTTTTAGCCTGTATAAGAGCGGATTCCAGGTCAGCCAGGTGATGCCCGTCGATAGGCCCCATATACGCGAAACCCAGGTCTTCCCACAGCATGGTAGGCATGACCACGCCTTTTAGCCCGCTTTTCAGCCGTTTTCCCAGTCGCCACATTTTCCGTCCGAGTGAAGTGGCGGCAAAGACACGTTTTCCGCTTTCGGTGGCTTTAAAATAATGCCGGTCGAAGCGCACGTTACGCAATATTTTAGAAAAAGCGCCGACGGTGGGTGAAATCGACATGCCGTTATCGTTTAACACGACAATCAGGCGGGTGCCCTGCGATAGCGCGTTGTTCAGCCCCTCCAGCGCCATACCTCCGGTGATGGACCCGTCCCCGATGACCGCTACCACGTGGTGTTTCTCCCCCTTGAGGTCCCGGGCTACAGCCATGCCCATGGCAGCCGATATGGACGTGCTGGCGTGGCCGGTGCCGAAGTGGTCGTGCGGACTTTCGTCACGCGAAGGGAAGCCGGAGATACCGCCGTACTGCCGCTGGGTGCGGAATAACTCCCGGCGTCCGGTCAGCAGCTTGTGGGCATACGCCTGATGCCCGACATCCCAGATGATTTTATCTTTCGGGCTTTCAAAAACGCGGTGTAAAACGATTGCCAGTTCCACCACTCCAAGGCTGGAGGCCAGGTGGCCGCCGGTAATTTTTACTGTATCGACCAGTTCCTGGCGTATTTCCGCTGCCAGCGTCTTTAAATCAACAGGACGCAGCTTTTTGACATCGGCCGGTTCCAGTATCCCGTCCAGTAGTTTAGCCATCTCCACCTTTGAAAAACAATGACCGACCCGGGGCTCTGCCCCGTATAATCTAACAGTCCCGACGATAACCTGTCAAACCTACGCATGCCTGTTTGAGACTGGCAACAATGTTATGTCTTCTTTTTTCACCATGTGCAGCGGAGTTTGACGCCTCCAATCCACCCTGATAGACTGGCGATACTAAAATCTTGTTATTTTTTGAATGTCCAATAATTTCGCTGATTTCTTGGTAAGCATGGGGATTCCACCCGGGTTGGTGGTTTTCTTCATCGCCATGGTTCCCGTATTCGAACTTCGCGTAGCGATTCCGGTCGGCATCAATATACTGGGCCTTTCCTGGTATGAGGTGCTGCCGGCGGCCTTGGCGGGTAACCTGCTGCCGGTTCCCATCATTTTGCTTTTTTTGAACTGGGCGGTCAGCCTGCTGGAGCGCCTTCCCGTCTTCAGGCGCTTCTTCACCTGGCTTTTTGAGCGCACTCGCCGGCGCAGCGGAATAATTCAAAAATACGGTCGTATCGGGTTGGCGCTCTTCGTGGCCGTGCCTCTGCCCGTCACCGGCGCTTGGACGGGCACGCTGGCAGCACTGCTGCTCGGCTTCAACCTGAAGAAAGCCTTCGCCCCCATCGCCGCCGGCGTGTTCATCGCGGGAGTCATCGTCACCACCCTTTCTCTGATGGGCTGGTGGGGGGCGCTCGCAGCCGGGCTGGCGCTGTGCGCCCTTGCAATCTACGGCCTCTTGAAAAGGGACGCCGGTTGACCCATTGATGTGTCTGATGATAAATTAATGTGTGTCCCTGTAGCTCAGCGGATAGAGCGACTGCCTTCTAAGCAGACGGTCGAGAGTTCGATTCTCTCCAGGGACGCTTTTAGGCACAAAATGCCCCGCCGGCAGACCCGGAAAAGGCTTCAGACACCCACTACCTTGCCATATTTTGGCCCGCTTGCACGCAATGTCATCCCGATTCGGCCGCCCCCGTGGTACACTCAATTCATGATAGCGAAGATATGATGACACTGGAAGACGGACTGCGGTCATACAGAATCTCTGCCCGCGCTGCCGGGCGCAGCCCGCCGTTAAGGCCCAGCGATTGCACCAGCGTTTCTACTTTGCGTATGCTGATACCCAGCACATAGGCTTCCTGTATCACCGCCAGTAAGGCTTGTTCTACCCGCCGCCGCGGCTCGAGCAGGCTGGGGAAATGACTGCCGTCTCGCAGCCTCGGTATCGAAAGCGGCACCGCGCCCGCCCTGGTATCCCATATGCGCTGCCGGTAACCATTCCGGTAGGTCATACGGCCATCACTGCGCTCATGTAGTTCGGCGCCGGTCTTCTGTTTAATCTCCAGTTCCATGATTGCTTCAGCCAGCATCTTCACCCCCTCCCTCAGAAAATCTACATCCCCTTCATTCCCGGACTTGCGCAAGAGCTCTAATAATGTCATCCTGTCTTTGGCCATCGTCGTGGTTACCTCCTGAAAGTATTTTGCTTTGACCCTTTCAAGAAACCACACGGTGGCCATCCTTTTCAACT
>CAZPAL010000100.1:0-3555 GCA_964584525.1 uncultured Dehalococcoidales bacterium
GCGGATATTCTCCATCCAGTTGAGATAAACGCGGGTGAAGCGTTCGGGTACGATGGTGATGCGCCCGCTGGTGACGGCCTCGATGGCCGGACCGGCCAGCGGTTCGATTTTGACGAACCACTGCCGCGAGGCGGTCGGTTCGATGACGGTGCGGCAGCGCTGGCAGTGTCCCACGGCATGGGAATAGCCCTCGCTTTTTACCAGAAACCCCTCGCGCTCCAGGTCGGCCACCACCGCCCGGCGGGCGGCCAGCCGGTCCATGCCGGCATACTTTCCGCCCTCCGCATTTATGCAAGCGCGCTGGTCGAGGATGTTTACCAGCGGCAGGTTATGACGGCGGGCGATTTCAAAGTCGGTGGGGTCGTGCGCCGGCGTCACCTTAACCGCGCCCGTGCCGAACTCCACGCCGACGGCGTCGTCAGCCACCACCGGTATCACTCGCCCCACAATCGGCAACACCAGGTTCCGGCCTATGTAACTGCGGTAACGCTCGTCCAGCGGGTTCACAGCCACGGCCGTATCCCCCAGCATGGTTTCCGGGCGGGTGGTAGCCACGGTGATAAATTCGCCGTCCGCGCCGGCCACCGGGTAGCGTATATACCACAGATGCCCGGCCACGTCTTCGTGATCCACTTCCAGGTCCGAAAGCGCGGTGACGCAGCGCGGGCACCAGTTGATGATGCGCTCGCCGCGGTAAATTAATCCCTTTTCATACAGGCGCACGAAAGCGGTGCGCACGGCGCGGGAGGGACCCGCGTCCAGGGTAAATTTCTCACGGCTCCAGTCGCAGGAAACCCCCAGCCGCTTGTGCTGGTTGGCGATATTGGCGCGGCAGCTTCCCACCCAGCGCCACATGCGCTCCAGGAAGGCTTCCCGGCCTATCTGCTGGCGGTTGAGACCCTCTTTTTCCAGCAGGCGCTCGACCACCACCTGGGCGGCGATGCCGGCGTGGTCTTCGCCGGGCAGCCACAGCGTGGGTTCGCCCTGCATCCTGTGCCAGCGCACCATGATGTCTTCCAGGGTGGCCGTCAACGCATGCCCCAGGTGCAGGTCGCCGGTGATGTTGGGGGGAGGCTGTATCAGCACGAAAGGCCGGCGGGACTCGTCTATGACGGGGGTGAAATAACCCTTTTCAAGCCAGAATCTGTACCATTTTTGTTCCACCAGTGCGGCTTCGTAAGCCTTGGGAAGTTCGGGGGTTTCGGGTTGTGTGGTCATCTTGTGGTCGTCGTGACTCCTTTTCAGGGTTGTTTGTCGCCGGGGTGGCTGATAACCCAGTCCCACAGCCGTTCCGCCACCTTGCGTTTGCTCATCAGCGGCAGCTCTTCAACCAGCCCGAAGCGGTCAATGAGCGTTACCTTGTTGGTTTCGGCCCCAAATCCCCAACCGGGCTGGGTGATGTCGTTGGCCATAATCAGGTCGAGCGATTTGCTCTTCAGCTTTTTGACGGCGTTGGTGACGATGTCGCAGCTTTCAGCGGCAAATCCAACCCTGATAAAATTGCCCCTGACCGAGCCCAGGATATCCGCGGTTGGCACCAACTCCAGGCTGAGCCGGCCGCTGTCCTTTTTGATTTTTTCCGCAGAGATTTCGCGGCCTTGAAAATCGGCCACCGCCGCCGCCATCACCAGCACATCCGCTCCTGCCACCGCTTTGTCCACCGCTTCTTTCATCTGGCCGGCGGTATCCACGTAAACCATCTCCACCCCGGCCGGTTCAGCCAGCGACGCCGTGGAAATAAGCACCACCGAAGCGCCGCGGTCGCGTGCCGCCTCGGCAATGGCATAACCCATGCGGCCGGAGCCCCGATTGCCAATGAAACGCACCGGGTCCAGCGCTTCGCGGGTGCCACCGGCGGTTACAACTATCCTTTTCCCTGCCAGGTCTCCGCTGCGCCCCAGCACCATGCGCAGCGTACCGATGATATCCTCGATTTCCGCCAGGCGTCCGCTGCCCACCGCCCCACAGGCCAGGCGCCCGTTGGCGACTTCGATGAAGACGAACCCGCGCGTTTTGAGCCGGGCGATATTTTCCTGCGTAACCGTATTCTCATACATATTGACATTCATCGCCGGTGCGATGATGACCGGCGAACGGGTGGCCAGCACCACGCAACTCAGAAGGTCGTCGGCCATACCGGTCGCCAGCTTGGCGATAAAATTGGCGGTGGCCGGCGCAATCAGCACCGCATCGGCACGCTCGGCCAGTGAGATATGCTCGATGTTCAATTCATATGACGTTTCCCACATACTGACCGAAACCGGACGGCCGGTGATGGAACGCAGGCTGAGCGGGGTGATGAACTTCTGCGCCGAATCGGTCATCACCGTATCCACCCGCGCCCCGGCCTGCGTCAGCCTGCTGGCCAGGATGGCGGCTTTGTAAGCAGCTATGCTGCCTGTGATACCCAGAACGATGCTGCTGTCTTTTATCATCTTTTTAAGTCCTGTTCATAGAGTATATCAAACGGATGCCGGTGAGTGTCAGCTCGGGATTGATTTCATCGATTACGGAGGTGTGGCTGGTCATCAGCCTGGCGTAACCCCCGGTGGCCACCACCAGCGGCTGCTCGTTCATCTCGGACCTTATTCTGGCCACCAGCCCTTCGACCAGCCCTACATAGCCGAAAAGCAGCCCGGACTGCATGGCGCTGATGGTGTCGGTGCCGATGGCTTTTTTAGCCTGGCTGAACTCTATGCGGGGCAGCATGGCCGTTTTGTAGAACATGCTTTCAGCGGCGGTGGCAATGCCCGGAGCGATAGCGCCCCCCAGGTAATCCCCCTCCCGCGAAATGACGTCAAATGTAGTCGCCGTGCCCATGTCCACCACGATTACCGCCCGGCGGTAGAGGTGGTGGGCGGCGGCGGCGTTGGCAATGCGGTCCGCGCCCACTTCGCGCGGATTGTCCATGCGGATGCGCACTCCCGTTTTTACGCCGGCGGCCACCACCAGCGCCTCCGCCTTGAAATAGCGGGTTGATAACTCGATGAAAGTCTGGGTTAGCGTCGGCACCACGCTGCACACCGCCATTTCCCCGATTTCGCATGCCGCCAGCCCGCGCTGCCCCATCAGTTCCAGCAGCAGCGCGGCATACTCGTCCGGCAAGCGCTGGACAGACGATTGCAGGTTCCAGTTGGCCGCCAGTTTCTCGCCGTCATAAATGCCGACATTTATACTCGTGTTGCCGATATCAGCCACCAGCATCATAGCTTCTGCCCGCCTTTAATTTCTTTTATCGCCAGCGGAAGTTCCGCCGCCACATCCGAAGCCAGCATGCCGGCATCACCCAGCCGCCGTTTGACGCGCTCCGCAGCCAGTGCGTGCAGGTAAACCCCCAGCGCGGCGGCATCGAACGCGTCCAGCCCCTGCGCCAGCAGCGAGGTGACGACACCTGCCAGAATGTCTCCCGTGCCGGCGGATGCCAGCCCGGCATTGGCAAACGGGGACAGCCGGACGCGCCCGTCTGGAGAGGCGATGACCGTGAAGGCGCCCTTCAGGACGACTATCTTGCCCCATTTTTCGGCGCTTACCCGGGCCGCCCCGATGCGGGTCGCG
>CAZPAL010000100.1:3565-6161 GCA_964584525.1 uncultured Dehalococcoidales bacterium
CTCCACCTCGGCCACGGACGTTCCGAGCAGCCGGGCCATCTCGCCGGGGTGAGGCGTCAGTACCGCCCCCGGTGGCAACGCCCGCCACCACTCTGGAATGAGAGGCAAGGCGTTGAGCCCGTCTGCGTCTATCACCATCTTGCAGCCGCCCAACGCCGGCAGCAGAGTAGTTAAAAAAGCTTGCACCGGAGGGGCCTGGCCGAGCCCGCTGCCGATTAGAATAGCGTTATACGCTGTCGCCGCCGACAGTACCGTTTCAGCCGCCGCGCCGGAGGGCATAAACGGGCCTTCCTCGGGCAGCGGCAGCCAGGTGGCTTCCGGCAGGCCGCTTGAAATCAGGGCTTGCAGGCTGGGTGTAACCGCCAGGGTCACCAGCCCCACCCCACTCCTGGCGGCCCCGCTGGCGGCCAGAATGGCAGCGCCCGAATATGACTGCGAACCGGCCACCAGCAGCGCCTTGCCGAATGTGCCCTTGTGGGCGAAGGGGGAACGTATCGGCAGAGCCGACCGCGCCCAGTCAGGCGTCAATAGTTCAGTGCGCAGCGTTTCAGCAAACTCAGGCGGGATGCCGATATCCACCGTTATCGTCTCTCCCGCCCGGGCCGCCCCAGCGGGGGTGAAGAGGCCGTATTTGGGCAACCCGAGGGTGATAGTGTAATCAGCAGTCGGGGTGAGGGGGTCTGCTCCACCGCTGTCGCTGTCCAGCCCGGATGGCACATCCAGCGCAAAAACTTTAATGCCGGGGCGAAGTTGTCTATGCTGAGCCAGTGACGCCAGGGCTACCCCCGGGGCACCGCTGATGGGGCGCTTGCGCCCCATGCCCAGCACAGCATCCACTACCGCTTCAACCGAACTTAAAGCCTTTTCAAGTTCGCCACACGGCCCGGTAGCGGCTATCTCAAAGCAATCAATCCTGCGCTCGCGCAGCTGCGCCAGGTTCGGGTCTCCGGCGGGACGCGCCCCGCATAAACCCACCGCCACGCTGGCGCCGCGGTCGTAGAGGAAGCGGGCGGCCACCAGCCCGTCGCCGCCGTTGTTACCCGGACCTGCCAGCACACAGATAGCCTTCCCGTTAACACCGCCCAGAATGCGCTCCATCTCGCGGGAGAAAGCCCGCCCGGCATTCTCCATCAGTTCGGCGGCGGTGACGCCTGCCTGTTCGCAAGCCCGTTCTATGGCCGACATTTCATCCGAAGTGACGATTTTCATAGCTTTAGCCCTGTTTTCAAGGCCAGTTTATCAATATTGCCTATCCCGGTCAATTAATACCCGGTTAGCTACCACCCCAAAGGGGTGACCAGGATTACACACAGGCTCACCCAAAACGAATAGAATCATGCAATGAGGAATGAAAACTACACGCTCTATCGGCGCTGATGCTGATACTGGCCGCGCTGACGGCGGGCTCAGCGCTCTTCTGCGCCCAAACGGAACCACCGGTTGCACTGGCCTGGCCAATCCCGACCAGTGCCGCTCCAACTCCAGCCCCCGCCGAAGAACCTGGCACATGGGGTCTGCGTGTGGACGGGCTGGTAGAGAAGCCCCTGGTTCTCAGCTACGATGAAGTGCTGGCGTTTCCGGGGTTCAGGGAGACTGCCGTCCTGTTTTGCGCGGGGGTATATGAAAATCAACCCGTGCGGGAGTGGTACGGCGTGCCCATAACTTCGCTGCTGGCGGAGGCCGGGCTACGGCCGGTAGCCAGCCGACTAATCTTCTATGCCACCGATGGATACAAGACCATTCTATCCATCGAAAGAATCACCGCTACCGGCGCCATCCTGGCCTGGGAGGTTGACGGCGCTCCTCTTTCGATGGCGGACGGCTATCCCTTCAGGCTGGTATCCGCCAAGATGGACGGCGACATGTGGATTGGATGGGTTTACCGAATTGAGGTCAGTTAATACCCCACCCCTCCAGCAGAAATATATTTAGTTCTCAACGTGCAAAAGCCCATTTTTCACTTCATTTTACCTGCTGAATTAGAGTAGAATACACCCTGTTGACTACGCGTCTAAAAGGGGGTGATTGTCTTGGCTAAAGCTCAGTTCAGAAAAGTAGAGGGGCTCAATCTCGAGGTTTTATCATACGATAATCTAACCTGGATTGATATAGAACCCCCCACCGCCAAAGAACGCGATTATCTGGCTCAGAATTACCCTTTCCATCCGCTGGACCTGGATGACACTCTCAGCCGCATCCAGCGGCCTAAAGTAGATGAATATAAAGACTACCTCTTTTTTGTTTTCAACTTCCCCCGCTACAACAAACGCGAGCAGATACTGGGGCACAGCCAGGTATCGGTCTTTATCGGCCGGGGGTATCTGATTACGTTGCACAAGGGTGACCTAAAGCCGCTGGCCAAGCTCTTCCGGGAATGCCAGGATAATGAGGAAAAGCAAGAAGAATACCTGTCCAAGGGACCGGGCTACCTGCTCTACCGCATACTTGACCGCCTGGTGGATTACTGTATTCCCATGCTCAACAAGCTCGGAGACGGCATTGAAGATGTCGAGGATTACGTTTTTTCCACTCACAAGCACGGCACGGTGCCGATGGCGGTCAGGATGGTCAGTAGGCGCAGGATATCGTTGACGCG
>CAZPAL010000101.1:0-6147 GCA_964584525.1 uncultured Dehalococcoidales bacterium
GTATTCTTGAAAAAGCCGGCATGTACGTTCCGGGCGGAACCGCTAGTTACCCGTCTTCAGTACTGATGACGGTCATTCCCGCCAAAGCCGCCGGTGTCGCGGAGGTAATTGTGTGCACTCCGCCTGCAAAAGACGGGCGTGTGCCCGACCTCACCCTGGCGGCAGCTCTTCTGGCCGGTGCCGATCGCCTTTCCGCCGTCGGCGGAGCGCAGGCGATAGCCGCTATGGCGTACGGCAGCGAGAGTATCCCCAGAATGGACAAAATCTGCGGCCCGGGTAACATTTTTGTGACAACAGCCAAGAGACAGGTATATGGGGCAGTGGCTATTGATGGCTTGGAAGGGCCCAGCGAGGTGCTTATACTGGCGGACGGTTCGGCCAATCCGGCATTCTGCGCGGCGGACATGCTGGCGCAGGCGGAACATGACGCGCTGGCCCAAGTCATTTTGGTTACGCACTGCGAAGAGCTGGTCAAGCCGGTTCTGGCCGAAATCGAAAAACAGATTGTTGCGCTTGAAAGGTCCGTCCTGATACGCGAAGCGCTGGCGCAGGGAGGCTTGATTGCGCTGGTGGAGAACCTCGACCAGGGGTTGGAACTGGCCAATCTATACGCCCCGGAACACCTCTGCTTGCTGGTACGGCAGCCGGAACAATACCTGGGGAGGATACGGCATGCCGGATGCGTATTCACCGGAGAAAAGGCCAGTGTGGTAATGGGGGATTATATCGCCGGGCCCAGCCATGCTCTGCCCACTTCCGGCACAGCTCGTTTCAGTTCGCCGCTGAACGTATCCGATTTCATCAGATATATGAACGTGGTAGATGTGGACGGGGCGATGATGTCCAGGTTAGGACCTTCTGCCAGGATTCTGGCGGAAGCTGAGAGCCTGACGGCGCACGCAGCCGCCATAAGAATACGTCTTGAACGAGGCTTGCATGAATGAACCGCGCGCCCTGGAAACGTGGATAAGGCCGGAACTGGCGGGTTTTGCCGGCTATGCCGCCTGTAAATCCGCCGACGTAATCAGCGCCAAACTCGGCACTTCTGCTGACGGTATCGTCAAGCTGGATGCCAACGAAAACCCCTACGGGGCGGCGCCGGGGGTGGATGAGGCATTGAAGCGGTTCAAATCCTACCACATTTATCCCGATGCTCAGCAGACCGAAATGCGCAGGCTGCTGGCGGGATACTGCGGGGCAGGTTTCGAACAGATAGTGGTGGGTTCCGGCAGCGACCAGTTGATAGATTTGTTGTTGCGCCTGTTCGCCGGCGTGGATGACGAGGTGATAAATATGCCTCCCACCTTCGCCATGTACAAGTTTTATGCCGACCTTAACCGTTCCCGGATAGTAAACGTCCCGCGAGACGCCGATTATGCCATTGATGTTAAAGCCATAACCAAAGCGGTAACCGGCAACACCAGGCTTGTGTTCCTGGCCAATCCCAACAATCCTACCGGAACGCTTACACCGCTGGCCGACATCTTGAATCTGCTTGAACTGGGATTGCCAACCATCGTCGACGAGGCCTACTATGAATTCACCGGCCAGACGGTTGCCGGTTACATGGGACGCTACCCTAACCTGATGGTGCTGCGCACCTTCAGCAAATGGGCCGGGTTGGCCGGGCTGAGAGTGGGCTACGGCATATTTCCTCAGGCAATCGCCTGGTGCCTGCATGCCATCCGGGACCCTTATAACGTCAACGCAGCCGCAGTGGTGGCAGTAAAGGCTTCGCTGCAACAGTTGCCGTATCTGATGCAGAATGTAAACAAAATTGTGGCCGAACGGGACAGATTATTCGCGGGATTGGCAGAATTAAAATGGGTTTATCCCTACCCATCCCAGGCTAATTTTATACTGTGTCGCATCACGGGTATTTCGGCTACCGTCGTTCAGCAACGGCTTGAGGAGAAGGGTATTCTTACCCGGCATTTCGGCGGAGCGCTGCTTGAAAACAGCATCCGCTTCAGCGTCGGCACGCCGGCCGAAAATGATATACTGCTGAAAGCGTTGAAAGAAATCGGGGAGGCATCAGATGTCGGAGCGTAAAGCCAGCATCAGGAGAGAAACAGCCGAGACCAACGTGAAGCTGGCCATTGAACTGGACGGGAACGGACAGTCCGAGATACTCACCGGAATTCGCATGTTCGACCACCTGTTGACACAGATAGCCCGGCACGGCGCTTTTAACCTGTCGGTTTCGGCCACCGGCGATGACGCTCACCACCTGGTAGAGGACGTGGCGCTCTGCCTGGGCAAAGCCTTGAACGAAGCCCTGGGGGAACGGCGGGGGATTGTGCGCATGGCGGATGCCAGCGTGCCCATGGACGAGTCGCTGGCGACGGTAGCCCTCGACTTGAGCGGGCGCGGATACAGCGTGCTTGACCTGCCTTTCACTGAGAACGATATGTTCGGCTTCCCGGCGGACCTGGTGCGGCATTTTTTGGAAACGCTGGCCTCTGAAGCGCGTATGAACCTGCATGCCCGGGTTATCTATGGCACCAACGACCACCATAAAGCCGAGGCGGTTTTTAAGGCCCTGGCCAGGGCGCTGGACCGCGCTACCCGCATCGACGGGCGCAGGCCGGATGAAATCCCTTCCAGCAAGGGCAGCATCGAGGGATCTGCCTAACCCGGCCCGGCCTTCTTAGCCTTGGGACAATTCGCAGCCGGTGAGCCTCTCGAAAACCTGACGGTAACGCAGGCTGATGCGCTCGACCACTTCCGGCGGCAGCGCGGGAGCAGGGGGCTCCTTGTTCCACCCGCCGGCCTCCAGCCAGTCGCGCAGCGGCTGTTTGTCATAACTATCCTGCGGTTGCCCCACCTGATAGCGAGCGGCGTCCCAGAAACGGCTTGAATCAGGGGTCAGCAGTTCATCAATCAGAATCAGTTTGTCACCCGACATGCCGAATTCCATCTTGGTATCAGCGATGATAATTCCCCGGCCGGCGGCGTAGCGGGCGGCTAACTGGTAAACAGCCAGGCTGGTATCGCGCACATAGTCCGCCAGTCTTCTGCCTACCAGGCGGCTCAGTTCCTCCATGGTCATGGGCATATCGTGGCCGGTATCGGCCTTGGTGGTGGGCGTGAAGATGGGCTGTGGCAACTGCTGGCTCTGAACCAATCCGGCTGGCAGAGCGACGCCGCAGACGGAGCCGCTCTGCTGGTATTCCGCCCATCCTGAGCCAGCCAGATAACCTCTGACCACGCATTCCACCGGCAGCCTGACGGCTCTTTTGACAATCATGGCCCTTCCATGCAAGTATTCGGGGAGGATTATTTGTGAGCGGATGGGAAGATAGGGAGTAAAATCGGTGGCTGTCGAAACCACTTCTACCAGGTGATTGGGAATTAAAGCCGCAGTTTTATCGAACCAAAAAGCTGAAAGCTGTGTCAGCACCCTACCTTTGTGGGGAATGCCGGCCGGCAACACCACATCGAAAGCCGAAATGCGGTCGGTTGCCACGATGAGCAGGTGTTCCCCCAAATTATAGGAATCTCTGACCTTGCCCATGATAAAAGGGGAGAGCGGCAGGCTGCCGGCCAGCAGTACATCGTTATCAGTATTCATGATGGTTAATCCGCCGGGCCGTTTTTAGCTGAACCGGACAACTGTCTCTGCCACTGGGTCTCGGTCAGGCCGAGGCGCTTGAAGATATCGTCCACATGCGCCAGGTAATAGTTGTAGTCGAAAAGCGCCTCCAGTTCAGCGACGCTCAGCACCTTGCCGATTTCGGCGTCGGCTTTCAACAGCGCCATGAAATGACGCCGTCCTTTCCAACTCTGCATGGCGTTTTTCTGCACCAGCTTGTAAGCCGCCTGCCGGGACAACCCTTTATCTATCAGCGCCAGCATCACCCGTTGCGAAAAAATCAGACCGCGGGTGATTTCCAGGTCTTTTTTCATCTTGTCTGGATAAACCAGCAAGCCGTCAATGATGCCGGTAAAAAGGGAAAGGGCATAGTCCAGCAACAGGCAGGCGTCCGGCAGCATCACGCGCTCGGTGCATGAATGGCTGATATCGCGCTCATGCCATAGGGCAACGTTTTCCATAGACGTCAGGGCGTAGCCCCGTATAAGCCGGGCGATGCCGCAGATGCGCTCGCACAGTTCCGGGTTGCGCTTATGCGGCATTGAGGAAGAACCGGTTTGGCCTTCGGAGAAGGGTTCCTCGACCTCGCGGCTTTCGGTTTTTTGCAGCAGACGGATTTCGGTGGCGAATTTTTCCAGTGAGCTGGCAATGATAGCCATAGTGGTGACAAGCTGGGCGTGGCGGTCGCGCTGGATAATCTGGTTGGAAACAGGGGCCGGGTTGAGCCCCAGCTTGGCGCACACGATTTCCTCCACTTCCGGAGGAACGGTGGCGTAGGTACCGACCGCGCCCGAAATCTTGCCCACCGCCACCACCTGGGCCGCCTCGGCCAGGCGCTTGCGGTTCCGCTGCATCTCCTCCAGCCAGATAGCCAACTTGAGACCGAAAGTGGTCGGCTCGGCATGGATGCCATGCGTGCGTCCGATGATAACGGTATATTTATGCTTCAACGCCTGTTTGGCCAAAGCAGCTATCAGGTCTTTGATATCCTGGCTCAAAATGCGGGTTGCCTCAACCATCTGCATGCTGAGGGCCGTATCCATGACATCGTTGGAAGTAAGCCCCAGGTGTATATAGCGGGATTCGGGCCCAATGCTTTCCGCCACTGCTCCCAGGAAAGCGGTCATGTCGTGGTGCGTTTCCTCCAGGATTTCCTGCATGCGGTTGAGGTTGCAGCGCGCCATTTTAATTTTGGGCAAAGAATGTCGCGGTACCTTGCCTAGTTCCGCCCAGGCTTCGCAAACGGCTATTTCGACGTCCAGCCATTTGCCGTATTTGTTTTCCTCTGACCAGACCTTTTTCATCTTGGGTCGGCTGTAGCGGTCTATCATGGCTATCTCCCTTATCCCAGTGCCAGTTCCTGGCGGTATTTGTCGTAAGCCTGGCGGATGTTATCATATTTCAAACCCAGGATTTCAGCCGCCAGATAGGCGGCATTTTTAGCCCCGGCTTTACCGATGGCTACGGTGGCTACCGGTATGCCGGCGGGCATCTGCACGATGGCATAGAGGGCATCCACGCCTTTGAGTTCGCTGGTGGCCATGGGTACGCCGATGACCGGCACACTGGTCCAGCTGGCGATGACGCCCGGCAGGTGTGCCGCTCCGCCGGCGGCGGCGATGATAAGCTCGATACCGCGTCCTCGCGCCTGCTGCGCGAAAAGGCGGGCTTTGTCTGGGGTGCGGTGCGCCGAGATGATGCTGGTTTCGAAATCAATGCCCATTCCGGCCAGCACCTCCAGCGTGGACTGCATCGTTTCGGCGTCGGTTTTAGAACCCATAATCACGGCTACCTGCGGCATGGTTTCACCT
The DNA here is from genome assembly GCA_964584525.1 of uncultured Dehalococcoidales bacterium. Lineage (GTDB taxonomy): Bacteria > Chloroflexota > Dehalococcoidia > Dehalococcoidales > UBA1222 > CAZPAL01. The sequence goes on from CAZPAL010000101.1 coordinate 5,407, forward strand.
CGTATCAAAGTTGGGCAATATCTTTCCGGTAATAGGCGCCCTGGAAACGTATGCGCGAGATATTATTATATATTTTTTCGCGGGCCGCGGCCAGATTATCTCCGGTGGCCACCACCGTCAGCACGCGACCACCGCTGGTGACGATTTTTCCACCCTCAATTTTGGTGGCGGCGTGGAAAACGGTGATGTCCTTGTCAAGTTCGTCCAGGCCCTCAACAGGGTAACCGGTCTGGAATCGGCCGGGGTAACCTCCAGACGCCATCACCACCCCGACGCAGGCCTGAGGGGCGACATCCACCGCCAGTTTGGAGATGTCTCCTGCCAGCACCGCCTGGATGATGTCCAGCAAATCCGTATTCAAGCGCGGCATGATTACCTGTGTTTCAGGGTCGCCCAGGCGGGCGTTGAATTCAATCACTTTAGGGCCGCTCTCAGTCAATATCAACCCGCCGTAGAGGATTCCCCGATAAGGGCTGTCCGCGGCGCGTAAAGCTGTTATGGTCGGCTGCATGATATCTGCCATGATGCGGTTTCCAAGCGGCGTGTTAAAACAATCCGGCGGGCTGTAACTGCCCATTCCCCCGGTATTGGGGCCGATGTTACCGTCATAGACGCGCTTGTAATCGCAAGCATAGGCCAGCGGGGCGGCCAGGCATCCGTCGCTGACCGCGAAGGCGCTCATCTCTCGCCCGGCTAGGAATTCTTCTATCACCACCTGTTCGCCGGCCTGGCCGAAAACCC
>CAZPAL010000102.1:0-6101 GCA_964584525.1 uncultured Dehalococcoidales bacterium
GGAGATGCCGGTGGAGGTTTACCGGGCGCTGGTGCTTGGCACCCGGGATTATGTGCTTAAAAATGGTTTTGAAAAGGTGGTTATCGGCCTTTCTGGCGGCATTGACTCCAGCCTGGTGGCGGTCATCGCCGCCGATGCGCTGGGCGCCGACCGGGTGACGGGGGTGGCCATGCCGTCACGTTTTTCCTCGCAGGGAAGTCTGGCGGACGCCCGCCTGTTGTGTGAAAACCTGGGCATCAATCTGCTCACCATGCCCATTGAGCCGGTGTACCGGACATACCTGGAATCGCTTTCGGATGTGTTCAGGGACGTGGCCCGCGATACCACCGAAGAGAATATCCAGGCCCGCATTCGGGGTAACCTGCTGATGGCCCTCTCCAATAAATTCGGCTGGTTGGTTCTGACCACCGGCAACAAGAGCGAAATGGCCACCGGTTATACCACCCTTTACGGCGACATGGCCGGCGGATTCGCCGTCATCAAGGATGTCCCCAAGACATTGGTTTACAAACTGAGCCTGGCGCGTAACGCCGGAAACGGGGACAGCCCAATTCCGGCCGGGGTGCTGGCCAAGCCCCCTTCCGCCGAACTGCGGCACAACCAGCAGGACAGCGACACCTTGCCTCCCTATGAGGTGCTGGACCCAATCCTGACGGCTTACGTCGAGCAGGATAAGGGAGTGGATGAAATCGTGGCCATGGGGTTCGAGGCGGAAGTGGTGAAGCGGGTGGCGCACCTGGTGGATTTGAGCGAATACAAGCGACGCCAGTCGCCCCCCGGGGTGAAAATCACCCCGCGGGCTTTCGGGCGCGACCGCCGGTTGCCCATCACCAACCGCTTCCGGGGTGTCTAGGAATGAAAACGGTATTATTTGTCTGCCTGCATAACTCGGCCCGCAGCCAGATGGCCGAAGCCTTTTTTAACCTTTACGCCGCCGGCCGTGCGATAGCTGTGTCCGCCGGTACGATGCCTTCTACGGCGCTGAACCCGCTGGTAGTCGAGCTCATGCGGGAAGCCGGCGTAGATTTGAGTGCCAATAAGCCGCGCCTGCTGGATTATGCCATGCTGGAGCAGGCCGACAGGGTGGTCAGCATGGGGTGCGGCGTGGAAGCGGCCTGTCCAGCTCGCCTGGTGCCCACCGAAGACTGGGCGCTGGCCGACCCTACCGGCAAAACCCCCCGCGAGGTCAGGGCTATCCGCGATGAAATCAAGCGGCGGGTGCTCGAGTTGCTGGCGGAATTCGGCGCCGGCCGGGAAAGCTGACCGTAAATCATGGATACCCCGGGGGCGCTTTACCTGCACGTCCCTTTCTGCCACCGGCGCTGTGCGTACTGTTCTTTCGTTTCCTTCAGCGGCCGGGAAGAGCTCATTCCACGCTATCTGCGGGCGCTTGAGAGTGAAATTGCGCTGCGGGGTAACCGGGGATTTCTGTTGAACAGTTCCTATATCGGAGGCGGCACCCCAAGCCTGCTGTCGCCACGCCAGATAGGTTCGCTGCTGGCGGCGGTAAAGGCCAACTTTACCCTGGCCGGGGAGGCTGAGGTCAGCATGGAGGCCAATCCAGGCACGGTGGACGGCGATTATCTTAAGGCCGTCCGCGCCGCCGGCATCAACCGCCTCAGCCTGGGGCTGCAGAGCCTGGATGAGCGGGAACTTAGACTGCTGGGGCGCATTCATACCCGGGAGGAGGCTCTGGGGGCCGTGCGCCAGGCGGCGGCTGCCGGTTTCGATAACGTCAGCGTGGATTTTATCTACGGGGTGCCGGGGCGCAGCCTGGACGCCTGGCGCCATATGTTAGCTGACATAACAAATCTTCCCGCCGTTCACCTTTCGTTATACGCCCTGACACTGGAAGAAGATACTCCCCTCGGGCGTGAGGTCAACAGTGGGCGGCTGATTGCCGCGCCCGAAGAGGCGGTGGCCGATGAATATGAGGCAGCGGTCGAGATGCTGGCGCAGGCAGATTTCCGCCAATATGAAATCTCAAACTGGGCCAAAAGTGGGGCCGAATGCCGTCATAACCTGGTTTACTGGCGGCGCCAGCCCTACCTGGGGATGGGCGTAGCAGCTCATTCCTTTGAAGGCGTTACGCGCCAGGCCAATACCTCCTCCCTGGACGAATATCTGGCCGCGCTGGAGCGGGGCAGCCTTCCGCCGGTCGCTATCGACGCCATCGGGCCTGAATCAGCGCTGGGCGAAGCTGTCATGCTGGGGCTGCGCCTCAACCAGGGCATAGAGGCGGATGACATACAGCGCCGGTTTAAGGTAAACTTAATGCATAGATTTTCTGCCGAGATAGCGGAACTGACGGCGCTTGGCTTGCTGGAAACCGGGGAAGGCCGGCTGCGGCTCACGCAGCGGGGGCGCATGCTGGGAAATGAAGTGTTCATGCGTTTTCTTCCTTAGCAAGCATCAGAGGAATCATAATGAATCAAAGCCAAATCCGTAATTTTTGTATCATTGCGCACATCGACCACGGCAAATCCACGCTAGCGGACCGGCTGATAGAGATGACCGGCGCCATGCGCCGCGAAGAGATGAGCGAGCAGGTGATGGACAGCATGGAGCTGGAGCGCGAACGCGGCATTACCATCAAGGCCAAAGCCATCCGCCTGAATTATACCGCTGCGGACGGGCAGGCTTATATGCTGAACCTAATTGATACCCCGGGGCACGTCGATTTTTCCTACGAGGTGTCGCGCACGCTGGCCGCCTGCGAGGGGGCGGTGCTGTTGATAGATGTCACCCAGGGCATCCAGGCTCAAACCCTGGCCAATGTGTACCTGGCCATGGAACATAACCTGGAAATTATCCCGGTGCTGAACAAAATCGACATGGCCACCGCTGAAACCGAAAGGGTGATGTCCGAGGTGAAGAGCGTGCTGGGCTATACCGAGGCCGATACGCTCAAGATTTCGGGCAAGACCGGGCAGGGGGTTGGCGAACTGTTGGAGGCTGTCGTGGCGCGCGTTCCTCCTCCATCGGGGGTTATCTCCAGCCCGCTGCGCGCACTGATATTCGATTCTCACTATGACCGCTATAAAGGGGTGATTGCCTACCTGAGGGTGGTTGACGGCAGCATATCCCGCGGGGACCGGCTCAAGCTGATGGGGCAGGGCACGGAACTCGAAGTGCTGGAGGTGGGCTTTTTCGGTCCCCGGGAATGCCCGGTGAGCAGCCTCTCCGCCGGCGAAGTCGGCTATATCGCCACCGGTCTTAAAACGGTGGGAGACTGCGCGGTGGGTGACACGCTGACGCTGACTGATACGCCAGCATCCGGACCGCTGGTAGGCTACCGCCCGGCCAAACCCATGGTTTTCGCCGGCATCTATCCCACCCAGGCCAGTGACTATCAGGAACTGCGCGAAGCCATGGAAAAACTGAGGCTCAACGACGCCTCGCTTTCAGCTGAGATGGAAAACAGCCCGCTAATGGGGCACGGGTTCCGCTGCGGCTTTCTGGGGCTGCTGCATATGGATATCGTTTATGAACGGCTGGAACGGGAGTTCGGGCTATCGCTGGTAATCACCGCTCCCGGCGTGAGTTACCTCGTCACCACTAGCGGAGGCGAAAAGTTGAGTGTCATCAACCCCTCCGAAATGCCAGACCCGGGTGAAATCGTGCTGATGGAAGAGCCATGGGTCAAGGTGCGTATCATCACCCCTTCGGTTTTCATCGGAGCCATCATGGAACTGGAAAGGGACTCGGGAGGCATTCACCGCCATACCGAGTTCATGGGGGCGATGCTGGGGGATGAAACCACCCAGCGCGTGCAACTGGATTATGATATGCCGTTGCGCTCCATGCTTACCAATTTTTACGACCAGCTCAAGAGCCGCTCGAAGGGGTATGCCTCACTGGACTATGAACTGGAGGGTTACCGCGAAACCCGGCTGGTGAAGGTGGATGTGCTGGTCAACGGGGAGATGGTGGATGCCTTCAGCCGCATCGTACCGCCGTCACAGGCGCAAGACGTGGGCAAAGCTTTGGTACACAAGCTGAGGCAGGTCATTCCGCGTCATCTTTTCGTAATACCCATCCAGGCCACTGTTGGCGGGCGTATCGTAGCCCGCGCCGATGTGGCCGCCAAACGCAAAGATGTGCTGGCCAAGTGCTACGGCGGGGACATCACGCGCAAGCGCAAGCTGCTTGAAAAGCAGAAAGAGGGCAAGAAAAAGATGAAGAACATCGGCAAAGTCGAGGTTCCTAAAGAAGCCTTCTTGAGCGTATTGCAGACCGAGATATAAAAAGGGGGCTTTCGCCCCCTTTTTTCTACTTCGATATTCAGTCCTGGTATGGAATGAGCTGCCACTGGCTGCCCGTCAGCACCAGCACGGCTTTGTCCGCGCCCGAGAGGCGTATTTCCCCGGCCAGTTTTCTGATTTCATCCTCACTCGGGGGAGCGTAATCCGCCGGGACCGGCAGCAGCGAACGCATTTCCTTGACGCGGTAACCCAGGATTTCCTCCAGCCGCTCCATGAAGAGAGCGGTGCCTTCCGGCAGAAGCACGCTCACCTGTTTGTGCCTGGCCAGGGCTTCCGCTCCCGCTCGCTGGTCCTGCCTCAAGGTGCGCCAGAAATAGAGCAGCACCGGCACGGCCACCACCAGCGTCTGCAAGCCCCATTTTAGCCCGCGCAGGATATCGGCGGCGCCGAGCCCCTCCAGGATGCCCCTGAGCAATTGATAGATAACGATTACCAGGTCAGCAGCCAGCGTGATGATGCTGATGCCCAGCACCACATAAAGGAAAATGCGCCTGGACCTGGCGCGGCTCTCTCCCGGACGGTCCCGCTCCAGCAGTGCCATCGCCTGTTTCCAGTAGTAGAGCCACAGCGGAACGCCTGCGAACAGCAGCGCCAGGCTCAAGCTCAGCGGTTCATGCCACCAGCCGGGGCTGATGATGATGGGCCCGGTCAGCTGATTGAGGGGAATATCTATCCACCAGCCGGGGATGATGATGGGCCCGGTCAGCTGATTGAGGGGAATATCTATCAGCACGCTGCACAGCATAATCAGCCCGCCTACCAGTGTGCCGAGAGCGATAAATGACATCAGATAGACGTGTACGCGCTGGGCCGAGAGGCGGCGCAGGCGGATGCCGGCTGATTCCTCGCGGGTGATACGCTCGTGGTAGAGCCATATACCAAAAGCCACCAGCATCAGGGGCACTGTCCATCCAAGGAACAAAAAGTATGAAGCTCCGGCGCTGCCGCTGCCTGCGAACATGAAACGCAGCAACTGGAAAACCAGGGTGATAAGCGCCAACAGCGCGGCGATGGCCCCGCCCGAAACGGCCAGCAGGTACAGGTAAACCTGGCGCAGCGTGGAGTCCCGGTCTTTTCCGGCCATGAACAGCCAGTGAAAAGCCCAGGTGCCTCCGCCGATAACCGCCATGCTCAGGCTGTCGCGCACATCATAACTCCAGACCGAAGGCTCGATGAAAACCGGGCGCCAGAAAGGCAGGCGGATGATGAGAACGTTAAGGAACTGGACAAGCCCGGAAGCCAGCGCAATCAAGCCCCAGGCGGACAGGATATACACGTACCAGCGGCGCAGGGTGAGGGCCGCGTGGGAGGGGTGGCCTTCCTTTTCTGAAACTTGCCAGTGAAAGAACCAGATAGCCCCCGCCACCAGCAAGGTGGGCACGCTGCCTGAAGGGAAGAAATTGGTTTGAAACCCGCCCAGGAGTTCGGTCAGGAACTGGACGGCGGCTGCCAGTGCGGCGATGGAGGTGATGGTCAGTATCAGGTTGAGGTAAAATTTGCGCACGGTGGTACCGGTTTCGAATGGGTCAGCCGAGACACTCTGCCTGATGAGCCGCCAGAAAAACCACCATAACCCGCCTCCGATGACGAGCAGGGCTAAACCCAGGCTGAGTTGCTGCGCGTTGAAACCGCCTTCTCGGATTACGCCGCCCTGGTTGCCGAACATCATGTCGAATATCAGGGTAACCAGGATGCCGGCGCCGGCGGCGGCCAGGCCGAGTGAGACCAGGCTCAGCAGATAATAGAACAGCCTTTTTGCGCTACTCATCGTGACTTACCCCCCTTCATTAATACAGCAGCCACCAGATATCGACCGGAGAAGTAATACGCCAGTTT
>CAZPAL010000103.1:0-5997 GCA_964584525.1 uncultured Dehalococcoidales bacterium
TAGAGGGAGGCCAGTCGAGGCATTCAAACCAGCGGGCAGTGACTTAATCGGGGCATGGCTAACCCTCGTCGCAGCCTTGTCCGTTCGCTGGCGGAAGGGTGTAGTCTCTGATTAAGGAGGCTCACTTCGCTCTGCATCAGCGACCCGGAAGCTACCTCTACGATAAGATTGTTCCGCAAGACCACCTGTTAAGGAAGACAAACCAGGTGGTCGATTTTTCCTTCTTGCATGAGCTGGTGGCCAAAAGGTACACGGCGGACAGGCGCCGGCCGGCAGAGGACCCGGAGTTCATGCTGAGACTGTGCCTGCTGCAGTATCTCTACGGGGACTCGGACCTGATGTGATAGAGAATTCACTGCTCAATCTGGCTTACAAATACTTCCTGGATCTGGCCATAAATAAAGACGTACCGGACGACACCACTGTTTCGTACTTCAGGGCCAAGGGGCTGTGTGAAGACAAGTTCCGGCTGGTATTTCGAGGGCGTCTAATATTGGCTAAGGCGGCCAGATAAATACTAATGCAACAGCTTTTTGAATTCATCAACACTTATGCCGATGGTGCGAAGAATGCTACGTAATGTACCGCGGTCTAGCTCGTCGTGCCTGGGAATTGTGATTGCTTTTTGGCCAACACAGCGCATCCTTACGTGGCTACCTCTGGTTCCGGCAACAACATAGCCAAAACGAACCAAAGCGGCAATACACCGGTCCCCGAAAATAACGGGCTATTCTGGAATCAGGCGCCGACTTCGACCCGTTCCAGACTATATTCATTGGGCAATGCCCAGCCCTCTTCAACCATGCATTCAAGACAAAGGTTGGCAGCTTCCTTGATGTTAGCCAAGGCTTCTTTTCTGGTTTTTCCTTGCGATATACATCCAGGAATCTCTGCAATATAATATCCATCTTCCCCTAAGGTTATCATGACTGGTAATTTCATCCCGCACCTCGCTAACAACCTGAACTATTTTAGCAAAAATAACTGATAAACGAGGGAGGCCTAACCTCTCGTGCAAACTTGACGACTTGTTTTTACCTTGATAAACTGTGTCGTCCAGTTGGACTATTGTATGAACAAGAAAGTTTTTAAGCTGGAATTCGTGCCCTTCACATTTAACGGGCGCACTATGGTGCGCGGCGGGAGAGTTATACAAACGAATCGTATTTCCAAAAATTGATAGGTAGATATAGTCGATTCCAGTGTGTGCCTCCCCTCAATCAGGAGGCTTTTTAGTTTACGCGATGAACGATAATATTTCGAAGACACTGCCGGAACTGGTCAGCCGCAATTACGCGAGGTGGCCTGGTTCGTCAGCCATGTGCATCAAACGCCTGGGAATCTGGCAACGATATACATGGACCGATTATTACCATCAAGTCAAGTATTTGGCGCTGGGTCTTATCAGCCTTGGACTCAAAAAGGGTGACGTGGCCGCAATCATCGGTGACAATGAGCCGGAATGGTTCTGGTCGGAATTTGCCATCCAGATTGCGGGTGCTATCCCTACCGGGATTTATGTTGATGCCGTACCCAGCGAGGTCAAGTTCGTGGTCAATCACTCCGGGGCCAGTTTTGCAATCGTCAACGACCAGGAACAGGTAGATAAATTTTTAGAAATACGTACCGAAATTCCACAAATGAAAAAAATTATCTACTGGGACCCCAAGGGTCTTAAAAATTACGAGGACCCGCTGCTGATAGACTTTAACGATGTCATAAAACTCGGCCGTAAATACGACCTGGAACACCCCGGGCATTTCGAAAATTTCATGGCAGAGATTGAGCCGTCCGACACAGCTTTCATTTACTATACATCCGGCACGACCGGCCAACAAAAAGCGGCTGTTCTGACCCACAAGGCGCTGATATCCACCGCCTCAGGGTTTATTACCCGCTATCCGCTGGATTCAAAAACAGAACTCCTTTCCAATTTTCCGGCTGCCTGGGTGGGCGATAGTTATTTTGCGACCATCCCTCACCTGATAACCGGCGCCCGGCTGAACTTCCCGGAAGAACCCGAGACCATCGCCGCCGACACCCGCGAAGTCGGCCCGCATTTTGTCATCTACGGCCCCCGGCAATGGGAGGCGCTCGTTTCGGATATCCAGATTAAAATGATGGATGCTCATCCGTTCAAACGGCTGGCCTACCGTATATTTCTGCCCGTCGGTTACCGCATAGCGGAGGTAAAGCTGTCCGGCAGGCAACTTTCCCTTCTCTGGCAATTGCTGCGCAAGGTATCCGATGCGTTGATGTTCCGCCCGTTGAAAGACAGGCTGGGGCTTTCGCGAGTCCGCTACGCAGTAACGGGTTCATCCGTACTCGCTCTTGATACTTTCAGGCTGATACATGCCATCGGGATTGAATTGAGGCAGAATTATGCCAGTACCGAAGCTGGCTACATATCATCGCATTCCGGGGGCGATATTGCCTTTGAAAGCGTCGGCCGGCCGGCGCTGAATACCGAAGTCAGATTAACCACCGAAGGCGAATTGCTGGTGCGCTCCGATTGCATGTTCTCAGGTTATTATAAAGACGAAGCCAAGAGCCGCGAGTGCTTTGCGCCGGGCGGTTGGTTTCGAACCGGTGACGCCGTCAACATCAATGAAGCGGGGCACATTATATTCCTGGACCGGCTGAAAGACATGGGCGAACTCAGCAACGGCGGAAAATTTGCACCGCAATACATCGAGGGCAGGCTGCGTTTTTCTCCATATATCAAAGATGCGATGGTGCTGGGTGATATCGATAAGGAATATGTCTCAGCCATCGTCAATATCGACTTTTCCATGGTCAGCAAATGGGCTCAGGATGAACACCTCAACTTCACCACCTACATCGACCTTTCCCAGAAAAAAGAAGTAGCCGATCTGGTAGCGAAAGACATAAGCCGGGTGAACGGGTACCTTCCTGAAAAATCCCGGGTAAAAAAATTCGCTATTTTACATAAAGAATTCGATGCGGACGAAGCGGAATTGACGCGTACACGCAAGCTGCGGCGCGGCGCCATGAACGAGCGCTATAAAGACCTCATCGAGACAATCTACGGAGGGCGGGAAGAGGTGAAGGTTGAAGCGCCGGTAACATACCGTGACGGCCGTAAGGGAGTGGTGACGACGTCAATCAAGGTGAGGCAGCTGTAATGGTCATAATCACTGAATCGAAGGGTGGGCAAAGATATGGCTGACCTGATGCAGTTTATTCTAACCGGGGTAACCGTCGGGCTGGTGTATTCCCTGATAGCCCTTGGTTTTACCTTCATCTGGAAATCCTCCAGCGTAGCCAACCTGGCATTGGGCCAGATGGTACTGCTTTTTTCGTGGATAGCGTATGGGGCCATGCATCAGGCCGGGTTGCCCTTCTGGATTGGGTTACCGGTCACCATTTTAGCGGCAGTCGGCGTCGGCTGGATGCTGGAGCGGGTCGTTTTAAGACCCCTAATCGGACAACCGATTCTTTCCCTGATTACGGTAACGCTGGGAATCGGCTTCATTTTCGAGGGAATCGTATCTATGGTATGGCCGATTTCCACCGCGGCCATGCCCCCGTTCATCCCGGACGCACCGGTACAGATATTCGGTGCCGTAGTGTCTCAAGAGTACCTGTGGGCGGCTGGAATCGCTCTTGTACTCTTTATCCTGGTAAGCGTTTTCTTCCGCTATCACAAAATGGGAATCGCCATGCGTGCTACCGCTGATGACCAGATGGCTGTCTGGGCCTGCGGTATCCCGGTCACCAGGATTTTCTCGGTTTCATGGATGTTTGCGGGCGCGCTGGCGGCCATCGGCGGCGTACTCATGTCCAGCATCGGGGGAATAACCACCGGGCTGGTTGAAACGGGTTTGAAATCGTTTTCGGTGGTTATCCTAGGAGGACTGGATTCCTTTCTGGGAGCGATGGTTGCCGGACCCATCATCGGGCTGGCTGAAAACCTGGGAGGCGGGTATCTGACCGAGTATGTCTGGCCCGGAATAAAGGACGTCATTCCTTTTATAATAATTATCGTCGTACTATTCATCAAACCCTACGGCCTTTTCGGACAGGTGCGCATAGAAAGGATTTAGCTTTGTTGGCGATATCGGACGGAAATTCGGGTATGGATTGGAGCAGCAACGCATGAGCGGGGGATTGCCTTGTGGTACCCGTAATTTTGACTATGCCCGTGACATGGCCATCATCCGCACGCGGACGCAGTGGGTGCTGTTTTTCGCCGGCCTGCTGGTACTTTTCACCTCTCCGCTCTACCTTTCCATTTACTGGCTGGGGGTAATCAACCTCATCGGAATAACAATTGTGGCGGCCACCGGGCTGAATCTGTTAACCGGATACTGCGGGCAACTGTCGGTAGGGCACGCCGGATTTATTGCCGTCGGCGCCTTTACGTCAGCTGTCCTTACGGCTCGTTTTGACTTGCCTTTCCTGGTCGCGCTGCCGGCAGCCGGATTGATGGCCGGTGCCATCGGGGTCATATTCGGAGTCGCCTCGCTGCGCGTTAAAGGATTCTATCTGGCCATAGCCACCATCGCCGCCCAGATTATCATCATCTGGGTAATCAGTCACCTCGAAGTCACCGGCGGCTTTATGGGACTCAGCGTGCCGCGGGCCGAGATTTTCGGCATCACCTTCCGCACACAGCAGAGCCTCTTTTTCCTGATAATGATTGTGACAGCCCTCGTCATCTTCCTGGCCAAGAATCTGGCCAGGACCAGAATAGGACGGGCTTTCGTCGCCATAAGGGACAACGACCTGGCCGCGGAGGTGATGGGCATCAACCTTTTCCGCTACAAGTTGATTGCTTTCTTTGCTGGTTGTTTTCTGGCCGGCATTGCCGGTTCGCTGACAGCCCACTGGATTGGATTCGTCAGCGTCGAACATTTTTCCATCTCCGATTCGATACTGTATATCGGCATGATTATCATAGGCGGAGCCGGAACCACACTGGGACCGGTTTTAGGCGCGGTTGCCATTCGCATGCTCCAGCAGGGAGTCACTGTGATTTCGCCAGCGCTTGAATCGGCAATCCCCGGCGCACCTTCCGGGTTTACTGCCGGTCTGGGGCCATTGATTTTCGGAATCGTGATTGTACTTTTTCTGGTGCTCGAACCACGGGGATTGGCTCACCGCTGGAACCTTTTCAAAGCCTCCTACCGGCTATGGCCGTTTTCTAATTGACCGGAGGAGGGCGGACATATGTGAAGAACAATCCATAATCTGCCAATAAATATAAAGGGGGAGGGAAAATGAAAGGGAAAAACTGGTTCACCAAGTTGCCAATCATACTCCTGGCGATAATCGTCCTCAGCTTGCCCGTTTTGTCGGCCGGTTGCAACCGTGATGATTCGGAAAACGTATCCCTAAAGGTCGGCATAATGTACCCGCAGACCGGAGCTGCTGCGTCCAAAGGCCAACCCCTGTCCGCCGGTGTACTGGACGCCATCAAATACATCAATGAAGAACTGGGCGGGGTTGATGGGCACAAAATTGAAGTCATCGGCCGCGACAACGGCTACGATGCTGCACGGGCCACTACCATCATCAACGAATTCATCTCCAGCGGCGTCTTGATGTTCACCACACAGGCTTCAGCCATGATGACCCCGGTTATGGGAATCGCCAACGAGTCCGGGTTGCCCGGCTTCGCCTTATTCAGTTCCCCCAACATAACCCAGCCTGCCCGACACATTTACGCCCAGATGCCCGACTATGGCGACGGGTGGGCGGTTTTCGCTAAATATTATATGGACAGTATCTGGAAGGGCACCGGCAAACCCAAGATGGCTTTGATGCTGCTTAATAATTCAACCGGTTCCGGAGCCAAAGATGCCGCCGAAAAATTGGCATCCACGATGGGTATCGAGATTGTCGACATTCAAACTCACACCTCGACCACGTCCGACGAAACGGCCGCCCTGACCAGTGTCGCCGCCAAAAACCCTGATGTAATTTTCATTTCGAGCACCCCGGCGCCGACATCCATCATCGTCAAGAATATCC
>CAZPAL010000104.1:0-909 GCA_964584525.1 uncultured Dehalococcoidales bacterium
CCACTGGTCGTATTGCTCCCCCAGCGAAAGGCCGCTGTGCAATACCGCCACCCGCCCCGGAAAGCGGCTGGCAAAGCGCTGGATAGTCTGGGAGGTAAGGGCGATTTCAGGCACCAGCACGATGGCCTGCCGGCCCAGGCTGACCGCCTTGGCCAGCGCCTGCAAATAAACCTCGGTTTTGCCGCTGCCGGTAACGCCGTGCAGCAGAAAAACCCCGCCCTGCCCGGCCGCCATTCCCTGCTCCAGAGCGCTCAGAGCGGAGCGCTGGGCGGCGGTGAGTTCAAGCGGGACTGACGGGACGATGGAGGTATAATCGATGGGCAGGCGCTGAACCTGGCGCGAGGCCTCTCTCAGCCAGCCGCGGTCGCGCAGCGCATTCAGCACCGGGCGAGAATAACCCTGGCGGACAAGTTCGGCTACGCTGACGGGGCCGGACTGCCCAGCCAGGTATTCAAGCAGCGCCGCCTGTTTGAAGGCCCGCTTCCCCCTCAGCTCAGCCAGTGCGCCCGAGGTGTCCCCGCCCGGCAGGCTGACGCTGACGCAGGTTTCAAGCCTGGGCCCGACCCTGGCCGGCCCCAGGCGATAGCTGCGCTCCACCAGGCGGCCTTTCAGGAGCTGATAGAGCGCCTCGCGGGCGGCTTTTTTACCCAGGGCTTTTTCGAGGGAGGACAGTTCCAGCGGGCTGGCCTGTCGCAGCCTTTCCATGATATTCCGCGGGGCGTCCGCCAAGGTGGTTATGTCAATTTCCTGCGAACGGACAGAAGGGGATATGAAGGTAAAAGTCCGGCGGCCGAAGCCGGGGGGTAAAAAAAGAGCGATGGCTTCGTAGAGCCTCGCCGCCATCCGCGGCGCCGTCAACGGCCTGATGGCCGAAGTGCTCGAATCGCACATCCGCGAGGAGTTTGGTGC
>CAZPAL010000104.1:919-5928 GCA_964584525.1 uncultured Dehalococcoidales bacterium
TGGTAACAGCCCTCGAACTTGATGATCTTATCCCGTCCGGTGAAGGCCCGAGCCAGACGGAGAGCGCTCATGGTGGCCTCCGTGCCCGAGTTGACGAACCGCACCATCTCCACCGCTGGCAGCAGCGGCAAGCCGACCACGATGCCCTGCAGCAGGCGGTTACCGAATGGAACGCGCACCGCCTGGCCGATTTGGACATCCAGGGAGGACGGCACGGCATAACTGAAAGAGGGTTCCCGCCGGCAGGCCGGCGAGTTTACACAGACATCAGCGTATAACAAAACCTGCCTCCCCGCTCTTTACACAGAGAAAAAAGGGGATGCGCTATCCCGGGCCTGCCCAGGATGGATTATTCCTCGGGCTGAACTTCGGTCGCAGGCTGGGAGGCGGCCTTCATCAAAGCCAGTTTCTCTTTGGAGAAACGCTTTTCCTTGATGCGGGCGGCCTTGCCGGAAAGGTCGCGCAGGTAGAAAAGGCGGGCGCGGCGAACCTTGCCGTGGCGCACCAGTTCCACTTTGGCAAGCATGGGGGAGGCAGTCGGGAAGGTGCGCTCCACCCCGACGCCGTAAGCCACGCGCCGGACGGTGAAATTACCGCCGTCTTCGCCCTCGCGGACCTTGATTACCACACCCTGGTACAGCTGAACGCGCTCTTTTTCGCCCTCTTTGATGCGTACGCTGACCTTGACGGTATCGCCGGGGGAAAGCGTGGGAATGACTGTTGCTTCAACCTTTTTCCCCGCTGCTTTTTCTTTTTTGGGCTCGGTTGTATCTGCCATGCTGTTCTAACTCCTCAAAACTTCGTATAAGTAAAGCATAAACGGCGCTTTTCATCAAGTGGGGGGCGGCCTATCCCCCTTCCCCCTCTCCAGAGGAGAGGGGGAAATAATAACCTGGAGGGGCTGACGCCCCTCTAGGACTCCCCGGTTTGCCGTTGTCCCATGCTGGAAGCCACGAAAGGTGGCCGAAGCATCCAGGGTGGGAATGCGTAACTTATTGTTGCCGAGAGCAGTGGGTAAAGCCGGCTATTTTACGGCGCCCCAGCCGCCTCCTCCACCAGCTTGGCCAGCAGTTTCTTGTCAGCCGGCGTCAGGGCGGCGTCGGCCAGCAGCTCCGGCCGGCGCTCCAGCGTGCGCCGCAGTGACTGTTCGCGCCGCCACTTCTCAATGCGGGCGTGGTGGCCGGAGAGCAATATTTCCGGCACCTTCCAACCCCGGAACTCGGGCGGGCGGGTGTACTGTGGATATTCAAGCAGCCCGCCGCTGTGGGAATCCGAAAGAGCGGATTCGTCCGAACCCAGCACGCCGGGAATGAGGCGCACGACGGTATCGCACAGCACCAGCGCCGGCAGCTCCCCGCCTGAAAGCACATAGTCGCCGATGCTTATCTCATGCGTCACCAGGTGCTCACGCACGCGTTCGTCCACCCCCTCATAGTGCCCGCAGATAATCAGCAGGCGGCTGAACTGAGCCAGCGCTCCCGCCCCGGCCTGCTTCAATGGCACGCCCTGGGGGGTCATCAGCACCACCGCCGGGGTACCCTCTTCAGGCGTACGGTCCGCCAGCACGCCATCCACCGCCTCGAAGAGCGGTTCAGGCTTGAGCAGCATGCCGGCGCCGCCGCCGAAGGGGTAATCGTCCACCACATGGTGTTTGTCGTAGGTGTAATCGCGGATGTTGTGAACGCGGATGTCCGCCAGGCCTTTTTCGGCTGCCCGCTGGAAGATGGCATCGGCCAAAACCGCCTGGACCATGTCCGGGAAAAGGGTCAGGATGTCTATTCGCACAGCGTCTTAATTCTAGCATATCGAGCGGAAGGGAAAAGACATCTATCTTTTTTTTCCTGTTATGCCCGAAATTCCCCTAAAAAGTATTGACACCGATAGGTGAACGTAGTGTAGAATGGTTGAAAGTGGTGAATAGTGGGAGAGCGGGGATAAACCCTCATGTTTTTTGGTGAATTTGAATACCGCATGGATGAGAAGGGCAGAATGCCCCTGCCCCCGCGTTTCCGCCCCTATTTCAGGGAAGGCTTGATGCTGGCCCGCGGGCTGGAAAAATGCCTCACCATCTATACCATGGCCGAGTGGAAAAAACTGGCGGATTCAATCACTGCCAGCCATCTGCCTGCCAGCAAGATGCGCACGCTCGGCCGGTCGATGTTCGGCAGCGCTTACCAGTTGACGCTGGACGGGCAGGGCCGCATCAACCTGCCAGGCAACCTGCGCGAATACGCCGGCATCTCGGAAGACGTGGTGGTGGCCGGGCTCAACAACTACCTCGAGGTCTGGGACCGGGGCCAGTGGGATGCCATCCAGAGCGCCGGCCAGGAACAGGTCTGGCAAATAATTGAAAGTATGGAAAAACACTAGGTTTATGTTGATGACCGCCCAGATTCATACGCCGGTACTGCTAAAGGAAGCCATGGAAGCCCTGGCCATCAGGCCGGGCGGGCGTTACGTGGACTGCACGGCGGGCGGCGGCGGCCATGCCGAAGCCATCCTGGAGCACAGCGCGCCGGGCGGGCAACTATTAGGTATCGAGGCCGACCCCCAGGCTTGTAGAGCCGCCTCAAGCCGGCTTGAACGCTTCGGCAATGCGTCGCTCATCGTAAACGACAATTTCAGCAACCTGGAGCAGATAGTTCGCGGCCATGATTTCGCCCCGGTAAGCGGCATCCTCTTCGACCTGGGGCTGTCCTCACTGCAACTCAGCGGCGAGGGCCGCGGCTTCAGCTTCCAGCACAGCGCGCCGCTGGACATGCGCTTCAACCCCTCCCAGGAGATTTCAGCGGCGGATATCGTCAACACTTACCCGGAGCTGGAACTGGCTAACCTTATCTATAACTACGGCGAAGAGCCGCACAGCCGGCAGATTGCCCGGCGCATCGTGCGTTCGCGCCCCATCCACACCACCGCCGAACTGGCCAACCTGGTGGAGAGCATCGCCCCGGCCCGCGGCCGCGTGCACCCCGCCACCCGCACCTTCCCGGCGTTGCGCATCGCCGTCAACCGGGAACTGGAAATCCTGGCATCGGCGCTGGAGCAGGCCGCCGGGCTGCTGGGTTGCGAAGGCAGGCTGGCGGTCATCTCTTACCATTCGCTGGAAGACCGCATCGTCAAAAATTTCATGCGCCGTGAATCGAGCGGCTGCGTTTGCCCTCCCGGCCTGCCGCGCTGTACCTGCCGACACCAACCGCGATTGCGGCTGGTAAACAAGCGCGTCATCACTCCCTCGCTGGCCGAGGTGCATGCCAATCCCCGTTCACGCAGCGCCAAGATGCGCGTAGCTGAAAGGTTTTACGAACTCACCGAATCCGTGACGCGGCTGGATGGCGTCAACGGCAAGCAGACCGGCAAACGCAAGGGTAAATCCAGCCCGCAAAACGGATTCGAACTCATCTCCAATTTGAACTAGCAGCAGGGTGGAGGCACGGAAAGAGGGGGTGCAAGTCATGTGAGCAACAGTCACCAACCGGGAAGGAAAATACAGGGAATTTTTAGGAGGAGTAGATGAAAAAAAGCCAGATTTTAACCGCGATTGATGTCGGCACTACCAAGATTGCCACCATTATCGCCGAGGCCGGCGACAATGGCGGCGTGCGCGTCGTGGGCGTGGGGTTAACCCCGTCCTACGGCATGCACAAGGGGCTGGTGGTCAACATCAACGACGCCAAGGAGGCCATCCAGGAATCGGTTCACCGCGCCGAGCAAGCCTGCAACATCAAGGTGGATTCGGCTTACATCGGCATCACCGGCCGCCACGTCAGTTCCACCAACAACCATGGCGTGGTAGCCATCACCCGCAATGACCGCCTGGTGCGCCCGGATGACCTCAGGCGAGTCATGACCACCGCCCAGACCGTCAGAGTCCCCTCTGACCGCAAACTGCTGCACGTCATTCCCCGCAACTATGCCGTCGACGGACAGGCCGGGGTAAAGAACCCGGTGGGGATGCACGGTTTCCGCCTGGATGTGGAAACGCATATCATCACCGCCGCCACCAATTCCATCCAGAACCTCGTCAAGTGCATACGCGGCATCGGCATCGATATCGAAGATATGGTGCTCGAACCGCTGGCTTCCTCCGAAGCCGTCCTGACCGAAGACGAACGCCAGATGGGAGTGGCCATCGCCGACATCGGCGGCGGCACCACCGACATCTGTATCTTCAGGGAGGGCAGCATCTATCATACCGCCATACTGCCGGTGGCTGGTTACCAGTTGACCCGCGACGTGGCCATCGGACTGGGGCTGCCTTTCGAAGTAGCCGAAGAGATGAAAAAGCGCTACGGGACCGTCATGCCCCTCTACGAGAGCAAGATGTCCAGCGGCGCGCCCATGTCGGAAGACAGCCACGGCATCTCCTACCAGGACCTGTGCGACATCCTGCGCGCCCGTGTCGAGGAAATCCTGCGCCTGGTACTGCTGGAACTCCCGGGCTCAAACTATGAATCGGTCATCCCGGCCGGGCTGGTGCTCACCGGCGGTTCATCCAACATCGCCGGCATCGAAACGCTGGGGTGCGAAATCCTCAAGCTGCCGGTGCGGGTGGGTTGCCCGCTGCACATCTCCGGCATCACCGATTCCCTCAAGGACCCCGCTCACGCCACCGGCGTCGGCCTGCTGCTGTGGGGAGCCAAGAATCAGGGCCGTTCCACCGAGTGGAACAACCGCGGCATAGCATCCAAAATGCGCAACCTGGCTGGAAAGCTGGCCAGCATGTTCGGTCTAAAATAATACAGGAATAAAAAAGGAGAAGGAAAAATGGCAAAGACGAGTTTTATACCTAATCCAGCCAGAATAAAGGTTTTCGGATGCGGCGGCGGCGGTTCCAATGCCATCACCCGCATGGTGCGCGAAGAGATTCACGGCGTTGAATTCATTGCGGTCAACACCGATGCCCAGGCTTTGGCCATCACCGAAGCTCCGGTCAGGCTGCAAATCGGTGAAAAAATCACCCGCGGCCTGGGTGCCGGAATGGATCCGGAACTGGGCCAGAAGTCAGCCGA
>CAZPAL010000105.1:0-5919 GCA_964584525.1 uncultured Dehalococcoidales bacterium
AAACCGCCGCTAAGTTATCGATTACCCAGACAGGCTCCTAGGAAATCCTTAATGCCTTGGGAAGTAAGAGGATAGCCAATGAACCGCTTTAATCGCCATTCATAGTCTGATAGTGTTCTTGGTGAAAGACCATTGGCTCTGCTTTTAAGGAAGTGGGTGAGGAATTCCCTTGTGAACACTATTTGGGAAGTTGTTAACACTTTGAAGCTAGAATCTGTGAACAGTGCTTTCCCAACAATGGGTTGTTTTAATTGGGGTTTTGAAGGATTTTGAAGCTGGAAATTGGTAGCGGGGGTTGGATTCGAACCAACGGCCTTCGGGTTATGAGCCCGACGAGCTTCCACTGCTCCACCCCGCGACGTTGACTAGGGTCCTATTTTGCTGCCGGCCAGCCTGGTTGCCAGTTCCTTCATCGAGAGCGCCTCCATCGTCTGGTAACGCATGAACCCGTCGGCTGCGTCCTTTTCCATGATGCCGGCGACTGTTTCGCCGTCCGGGGCTTCGAACACCAACATCAGATCGTATATCCCGAGCAGCGCCCAACTGGCGATTACCTTCACTCCCAGCTTTTCAGCTTCTGCCACGGTCTGCGTGACGTGCTCTTCAAGCCTGTCCGATTGTCTCAGCCCTTCGTCCGTCAGGTTGCCCAGCGCCACAAAAGTCGCTATTTTCGCCTCCATGTCCGTAATAGCGCAACCGAAACGCCGTTCAGTTTCATGTTGACAACCCAACCAGTATAGACCGCAGCCTTATGGCTGTCAAGCCGAACCGCCAGGCGAAGGGCGGTAGCGCTCCGGCCACCAGGTTCTCAGCCGCTCCAGCACCTGTTTCTCGAAACCCTCTTCCCCCGGGAAATAGAACTGCCTTCCCGCCAGTGCCTCGGGCAGGTTCTGCTGGCGCACGAAGTGCCCCGGAAACTGGTGGGCGTATTTGTAACCCTTGCCGTAGTCCAAATCTTTCATCAGCTTGGTCACCGGGTTGCGCAGGTGCAGCGGCACCGGTTCGTTTTTACCGTTCAGCACCTCCTTTTTAACGTTGGAATAGGCGGTATAGAGCGCGTTGCTTTTGGGGGCGGAGGCCAGATAGATCGTCGCCTGAGCCAGCGCCAGGTTGCCCTCCGGCATGCCGATAAAATGCACCGCCTGCTGCGCGGCCATCGCCACCACCAGCGCCTGGGGGTCCGCCATGCCGATATCTTCCGAGGCCGCCCGCACCAGCCTCCGGGCAATGAAAAGCGGGTCTTCGCCGGCTTCCAGCATGCGCGCCAGCCAGTAGAGCGCCGCATCCGGGTCCGAGCCGCGGATGGTTTTATGCAACGCCGAGATGATGTCGTAGTGCTGCTCCCCGTCCCGGTCATAGAGCAGGGCACGCTGCTGGATGGCGTCTTCGATGGTGGCCAAGCTGATGTTGCGCCTGCCCTCTGAGTCGGGCAGGGTGGTCAACGCCGCGGACTCCAGCGCATTCAGCGCCGCCCGAGCGTCGTGATTGGACATGGTGATAAGATGCTCCAGAGCGTCCACCGACAACTGGACATTGAACTCCCCCAGCCCGCGTTCGGAATCCTCGATAGCCCGGCAGATAATCTTGCCAATTTCAGCCTGGCCCAGCGCCTTGAGCACATACACTTGGGCGCGGGAGAGCAGCGGGGAGATAACCTCAAAGGAGGGGTTTTCGGTGGTAGCCCCGATGAGGGTGACTGTGCCGTCTTCCACATGCGGCAGCAGGGCGTCCTGCTGGGCTTTGTTGAAACGGTGAATTTCGTCGATGAACAGGATGGTACGCTGGTCGTGCACCTTGCGCCGATCGCGGGCTTCCTCTATCACTCGCCTTAAATCCGCCACGCCGGCGCTGACCGCCGAAACCGGGCTGAAATGTGACTGGCTGGCCTGGGCCATGATGAAAGCCAGCGTGGTTTTGCCCGAACCCGGCGGCCCCCACAGGATGACCGAGGGCAGGCTGCCGGAATCAATAGCCTTGCGCAGCACCCGCCCTTCGCCGATGATATGTTCCTGCCCTACGAATTCGGCCAGCGTGGCCGGGCGCATGCGCGCCGCCAGGGGAGCGCCTTTGAGGCGCTCTTTTTCATACCGGTAATCGAACAGGTCCATATGCTCTCCGGAATTACTGTTTCAACACGGCGCAGCCGGCTATTTTTACCGCTGAAACCCAAGTTTAACATCCAGGCCGGGGCATATCAACGGGCGCCTGCCGCCCTCAGTGATGGCGTTTCACCTCAAAACGGTAGAGCTTGACGCCCTCGTCCGGGCCGATGTCCGCCTTGCGCCGGCAAATGTCTATCTGCTGCTCCGCCGTGACCACCCCTTCCAGGTCGGGCAGCAGTAGCCCGCGCTTCCAGCCGCGCTCCACGATGCAGCCGTATTTTTTAGGGTCGAGCCGGCTGGCATCGGCCACCGCCTCAGGGCGGGTGAGCACGTCCACGCTTATCTCCAGCTCATCCAGTTCTTCCACCGTCACCGGCTCAAAGCGGGGGTCGTTGACGGCGGCGCTGATGGCATTGGCGATAATCTCTTCGGCCACGTTCGGGCGGGAGGGAGCGAAAGTGCCGATGCAGCCGCGCAGTTCTCCGCCCTTGTGAAGGGACACGAATACCCCGGCCTGTTCTTCCATACCGGCGCCCGGTTTTTCAGGCGGCTGGACGACACCCCCGCCGCTGACATAGGTTGCCACCGCCCGGCGGGCCAATTCCACCAGTGGAGAACGGCCGGACTGGTCACGCTTTATGATGATGCCGGCATAACCCACCACCGCGGAATAGTCCCCCGACGCTTCCGCCGAGGTCTGGTAGCGCACCAGTTCGCCGGCGGTAGCGCCCATGGCCCTGGCGGCCGCCATCAGCACCGCCGCCGGGCCGTATCCGCACATGCTGATGCTGTTTCGGGCGATGCGTGAAGCCAGTTCATATTCATCCAGCTTGAGGATGGATTCAATGGCCATCCTATCCTTGCGCCGGGCGGAAGCATCGGATTCGTAATGCGTCATGTCGCTGGATGCCAGGATGACGTAATTGTTACCCGAGGCCTGGATAACTCCGGCCAGCGCCTGCCCGATTTGGTTGTAAATCTCGGTGCCGGCATGAGTCAGCGTAACCGGCACAATTTTAATTCCGGGCTTGAGATACTGTAAAAATGGCAACTGCACTTCAATGGCATGCTCGCGCAGGTGGGCCAGCGTATCGGCTTTGAGATGGGGGGAAGCGCCCAGCACTGCGCCGGCCAGCGCGCCGTCAACCTCAACTTCGCCCAGGGGGGTCTGCCAGGCGCCTTCCGCCCATACCGAGAAGGGTTCTCCCATCCCGGTATGATTGGGCCCCAGGATGACGATGGTGTCGCTGAGCACCGCCCGTGAGAAGACCGCTCCGGCCACAGCGCCGGAATAGACATAGCCCGCATGCGGGCAGACCATGCCCAAGACATCTTCTTTCACTCCC
The DNA here is from genome assembly GCA_964584525.1 of uncultured Dehalococcoidales bacterium. GTDB lineage: Bacteria > Chloroflexota > Dehalococcoidia > Dehalococcoidales > UBA1222 > CAZPAL01. Next base: position 3,449 of record CAZPAL010000105.1, read on the forward strand.
CCCGCGTCCACCATACCCCCTATGGCCTTGCTCAGTTCTTCGGCTGAGGCCGGATAAAAAGTGCCAGCCGCCACCGGTTGTCTTATCATGGCTCACCCCCTGAAAATCTGATGTTCAGTTCAGCGCCGCAGTTGGAGCAGGCCGAGCCGCACAGGCCGGTCACCTGGACGGCATAACCCACCCTCTTTATAGCCAGGTTGCCGCAGTTGTAGCAGACGGTATTTTCGGACGGGTGGCCGGGGAGATTGCCGGCGTAGATAAATTTCAACCCTTCTGCGGCACCAAGGCGAATGGCCCTTTCCAGGCTGGCAACGGGCGTGGCCGGGATATCAGACAGGTTGCGGTCAGGATGGAAACGGGTAACGTGCCAGGGAGTGAGCGGGCCCAGTTCAGCCGCCATCCAGCCGGCGATGCCCTTCAGTTGTTCTTCGTCGTCGTTGATGCCCGGGATGAGGTTGGTAACAACCTCGACGTGCAGTCCCCATTTTTGCATGGCTCTGCGGGCGACTTCCAGGATTCCCCGCCAGTGCGCAATACCGGCCTGTTTTTTGTACGCGGCGTCGGAGAAACCCTTAACGTCCACCCGCCAGGCGGTAAGATAGGGGGCTATCATGTCCAGCGCCCCGGCGCTCAGAAAACCGTTAGTGACATAAACCGTGTACAACCCGGCCCGACGTGCCAGGCGGGCGCTGTCCAGCGTATATTCAAACCACATGGAAGGCTCATTATAGGTCCAGGCGATGCCCCGGCAGTCATGCTGCAGAGCCGTCTCGACGGCCCTTGCCGGTTCCAGCTGCCGGCTGCCGGCCAGCGCGGCGGTGTCGTCCAGGCAGGCGATTTCCCAGTTCTGGCAACCAGTACAGTGAAAATTACATCCCCAGCCTCCCAAGGAAAAGCAGCGGCTCCCGGGCGCCAGGTGGAAGAGGGGCTTCTTTTCAACAGGGTCGACCGCCAATGACGAAACGCTGGCGTAATTGAGGTTGTAGAGCACGCCCCCCACATTTTGATACATGCGGCATACTCCGGATTTGCCGGGCAGTATGCGGCATTGCCACTGACAGATGCGGCAGCCGGTCAGGCTGCCGGGGAACTTTTCATAAAGGACGGCTTCGTGCATAGGCGCCTCACCCTTTATGATTATAGCACCCCGATATTATTCTTGTGATGCGCCTTGACGCCCATGTGTTCTCTGGCTAGACTGTTGTCAGCCATGAAAATAATTGGGATAACAGGGCTTATTGGCAGCGGTAAAAGCACAGTAGCCGCCATACTGGCTGAACTGGGAGCGGCGGTGATTGATGCCGATGAGGTCGCCCACAGCATTTACGAGCCGGGCACACAGGGTTGGAAAACCCTGGTGGAGGCATTCGGAACGGGCATCGTAACCCCCGGCGGGAAAATCGACCGGCCGGAGCTGGCGCGCATAGTTTTCACCGACGCTTCAGCGCTGTCGCGGCTGAATCTGATTACCCACCCGCTCATCAGCGCCGAAATCAGCAAACGGCTTGCCAATCTCCGCCGCCGGGGAACAAAAGTGGCGGTAGTGGAAGCCGCGCTGCTGATAGAAGCAGGCTGGGCGCCCAAGATGGATGAAATCTGGGTGACCACCGCTCCCCGCCAAACGCTCTACCGCAGGCTGCGTGAAAAGCAGGGGTTGAGCCAGCCCGAGGCACGCTCGCGCATGCGGGCACAACTTCCGGTGATTCGTCAGTTGCGCCATGCCAGCCGCGCTGTGAATACCGACATTAGTTTGCCCCGTTTGAGGCAGAAAGTGGGCCGGTTGTGGGAAGGCTTGAACCGTGAAGAACTAGCAGGGATGCGGCCGGATGAGAATGGTTGAATTAATAGCCTGAATAGATTAAACTTAAGTCATCAACAGTGACGCCCTGTTCAAAATGCCGGGGGTCACCGTTTCTAGTATCGGGCGTCCAGGGGCCTTCTTCGGGCTACCCGGACGTTTGGGTTGGTTGTTAGCACGCTCCTAAAACTGAGGTGTACAGGTTCAGGTAAACCAGACCGGACTGTGGGTTACCCGGGCATAACCCGACAACAGGAGAGGGCATGATGGACACGAACTACAAACTTATAAGAGTACGCTTGCAAAACGACCTCAAGCGTTTCCAGGAACAGCTCGAAATGATACAGATTGCCCGCACCGCCAACGAGCGGCGAGAGGGCAGTCCCTTCGGGAAACGGGAAGAAGAAGCCACCGAAACGGCCGACCTCGAAAATATGCTGGCGCAGGAAAAGCGAACGCTGGACCAACTGGCGGATATCGAGGTCGCTCTCAAGAAGTTCGACCTCGGCACCTACGGGAAATGCGAAAAATGCGGCCGCACCATCGAACTTGCCCGGCTGGAAGCGGTACCCACTGCCAGGCTTTGCATGGCCGACGCTCAGGGCAAAAATGCCAGATAATTACCGGCGGGGGCGCTTCATATTCCTGGGTGTTGCCCTGCTGGTGGTCGCCC
>CAZPAL010000106.1:0-5829 GCA_964584525.1 uncultured Dehalococcoidales bacterium
AGAGGGTGACATTTTCGCTGAACAGTTAGAGTGACATTTTCGCTGGACAACAACAATAACAGGTGCCGGCTCACAGCGCCCGATGCGCCTGCCTGTTTCGGCGCATTTTCGGGGCGTGCTTCGGAGCACGCACAGTTTTTAATCCTGGTGACGGAGGGACTTTCGCCGGCCCGAACGGTTGGGCGCCCGTGCTGTGGTATAATGCTATATAAGCCGGGCCGGGAGGAAATCAAACTGGAAGCACGAGAAATAGCCGATAAAGTTTTCAATATCGCCAGCGATAAGCAGGCGGCGGATATCGTCCTGCTGGATTCGCAGGAAGTATGCAGTTTCGCCGATTATTTCATCATCTGCAGCGCGGAATCCGCGCGCCAGATGAGGGCGGTGGCCGAGGAAGTGGTTCATGCCCTTAAAACGGACAGCGTCCAGCCTCTGCACCGGGAAGGTACAGTGGAGTCGGGCTGGCTGCTGGTGGATTACGGCAGCGTCATCCTGCACCTTTTCGCCCCGGCCGAGCGGGCGCTGTACGGTCTGGAAGAGCTGTGGTCGCATGCCAGGCCGGTACTGCGCACCAGCTAGGCGGGCCGCCCCGCCGGCTACACCTGTCGCCGATAGTTCATCAATTGCTCGTCGTTGAAAAAGAGGCTGATTTCCCTGGCGGCGGTTTCGGTCGAGTCAGAGCCGTGGATGGCGTTCCTCTCGATATTTTCGCCGAAATCTTTACGGATGGTGCCGGCTTCCGCTTTGGCGGGGTCGGTCGAGCCCATGATGCGGCGGATGCGGGCTACCGCATCCTCGCCCTCGAAAACAGCGGCCACCACCGGAGCTGAGGTGATATAGGCGAGCAGTCCCGGGAAAAAGGGGCGCTCTTTATGCGGGGCATAGTGCTTTTCAGCCAGCGGCCTGTCCATCTGCAGCATCCTGACGGCCAGCAGTTTCAATCCCTGGCTTTCGATGCGGCTGAGGATGGCGGTGGCTGTTCCTTTTTGCACCGCATCGGGTTTGACCAGTATCAATGAGCGTTCCATAGTTGCCTTCCTTTCAAGTGATGGGCTGATTATACCCTGTTTGGGCATGGGATTGCCGCCGGACACCACCCTGCTTCCGGTTCTGGGCGGAGTGATGTGGGGGCGGTGCAGGTAGAGGGGTTGGAGCGAGGCGGCATCGTCGCTTTCTCCGGCCAGCAGCCGGTTTTCACCCAGCCTGGCCAGGCCGCCCACGCGGTTGCCGGCTCCGGCGGTGAGGACTATCGGCGCCGAACCCCCGAGTTGCTCCCGGATTGCCATTCCCATGGCGTCGCTGATTTCCCCGCAAAAGAGGGTGGGGCCGAAGAGTAGCAAGGGCAGGTCGCCGGGGATTACAATCCTTTCGGACACTATGCGCTGCCATTTCCCGGCGGTGGTGCCGAAGACGGCACAGGCCATTTCGGTCCTGCCGGCAGGCTGCAGGGCGCACACGGGCAGAACCTGCCCGGCATGCTGATAAGCGCTGGCTTCCAGCGTGCTGATTCCGACTATGGGTATGCCCAGCCCCAGCGCCAGCCCCTTGGCGCTGCTGATACCCACCCTGAGCCCGTTGTAGCTGCCGGGGCCCAGCGCCACCGCGATTCCCTGCACCTCTCTCAGCGTGACTTCAAGGCTGGAGAGCAGCGCCGCCAGGTGGGGCAGCAATTCAACCGAGTGATTTTTTCCGGAACGCCAGTCATCCTCCGCCAGGATTCGGCCGTGGCGGATAACAGCCACTCCCGCCTGGTCGGTGGAGGTATCCAGAGCCAGGAACATCATGCTTCCCCTTCGCCGGCGGGAAACCAGAGCTTGGTGAAACCCTCAGCCAGGTGATGGTAGCGCGCTCCGCAGGGGAGAAGCGTGACGCGCCGGTTTTGCCCCTCCAGGTATTCCAACTCGATGCGCAGGTGTTCGAACGGCATCATCGCCATTGCTTTTTCGGCCCATTCAACGGCGCAGACGCCGTCACCATTCAGGTATTCATCCAGCCCCAGGTCTGCTATCTCGGCAAATTCCAGCCGATACAGGTCCACGTGGTACAGCGGCAGCCGCCCGCGATACTGGCGCATCAGCACGAAGGTGGGGCTGACGGGGTTCTCGTCAATGCCCAGGCCGGCGGCTATACCCTGGGTCAGGCAGGTTTTCCCCGCCCCCAGTGCGCCGGCGAGCAGGACGATATCCCCCGGTTCAGCCAGCCAGCCGATAATCCGGCCTATTTTCTGTGTCTCAAACGGGCCGGCGCTGTTGATGACCAGACTGTTGTCTGCTGGCAAAATGCTGCCACCCCCTCTCGAAGCCACGGTACTGTTTGCCGGCGGTGTCCAGGAAAACGGCGCTGCCGGGGTGGTTAGAAGTGACCTCGCCGATGACCGTGTATTTTACCCGGGCGTTTTCTACCAGCTTTGCCAGCGTCTCCTGACCGGCCGTAAACAGTAATTCATAATCCTCGCCCCCTCCCAGGGCCATCCCGATGGCGTCCTCTCCGAAGAGGTCGCGGGCGCGGGGATGGAGGGGGATATCCGCCAGCTTCACCACAGCCCCGGTGCTGGAGCACCGGCAGATGTGTTCCAGGTCGGCAGCCAGCCCGTCGCTGATGTCGATAGCTGCCCTCACGCCCGCTTCGAGCAGGGATTGCCCTTCCCGCAGGCGCGGGGCGGGCTTCAGGAAAGCCTGTACCAGCCCCTGTGCACCTGCTTCGTTCTGCCGGCCGGCCTGCAGCAGCTTCCAGCCGGCTGCAGCGGCTCCCGGGCAGCCGGTAACCGCTATCGCGTCTCCGGGCGCCGCCCGGCTGCGTTCCATGATGCGCCCCTGCGCTTGCCCGATAACGGCCAGGCTGAAAAACAGCGTTTCTGAACGGCTTGTGTCGCCGCCGGCAATCGTTACCCCGTGTTGCCGGGCCAGTTCGTTCATGCCCCGGTAAAAAGCCACCACATCTTCAACTTCCGTCTGCGGGGGAAGGCCCAGCGTAACCAGGGCATAGGCAGCCCGGCCGCCCATAGCGGCGATATCGCTCAGGTTGGAAGCCATAGCCTTCCAGCCAAGTTCAAACCAACCGGTGGTTTCCAGCGTGAAGTGCACACCTTCCACCAGACAATCAGCGGTAGCCAGTGTGATGCCGGGGAGGCTGCTCCAGGCAGCGGCGTCATCACCCATCCCCAGCACCAGTCCCGCCGGGCGGGGCGCCCCGGCGACCACCTCATCAAGCCGGGCAACCAGGCCGAACTCGCCGATGTCCGATATTCTCATGCCGGGAATTATAACATGGCCAGGCGCGCAGTAACCAACCCATCGGATTGACATAATACAAGGGCTTGACTATTATGATACAATTACTGTATTGGGGGGATAAGAGTGGGGTTGGGGCCTGGTGTAGAGGATAGGCTGTCGTTTTGGAGATAGGTTGTGTTCTGCTGGCCGGAGGCAAGGGTTCGCGTTTCGGGGGGGACAAGGTCGGGGTGGAGTTCGGCGGGCAGACCCTTTTGCAGCGGGCGGTATCCAATTTGGGCGCCCTTAGCAGCGAGATAATCATCGTTACCTCGGCCGGACGGGATTTGCCTGAGTTGAAAACCGCTTCTAATTTAAGGGTGGTCAACGACCTGACCTGCGGCCAGGGTCCTCTGATGGGAATCTACACCGGGCTGATGCACTCATCTTTCCGTTATAATTTTGTGGCGGCGTGCGATATGCCTTTCATAAAAAAAGAACTGGTAGAATATATGGCCGGGCTGAGTGCCGGTTACGATGTGGTTATGCCGCGGGTAGAGAGGCTTATGGAACCCCTGCACGCTGTTTACTCTCGCGACTGCCTCGGCCCCATCGAAAGCCTGCTGGGCGGGGGGGAATTTAAAATAGACCGTTTATTCAGCCTGGTGAAGGTACGCTTCGTCGATAGGGCGGAAGTGGAGCGCTTCGACCCGCACGGCAGCAGTTTTTTCAATATAAACCGGGCTTCGGACCTTGGCAAGGCCGCCGAATTACTGGGGGGAGATTGTCGTGATTCTTGATTCCTCGGATTTTGTTTTTGAAGCTCCGTCTTCGCTTTCGCGGGCGAGGCGGATATTGATTAAACCCGCCGCCGGGAACGGGCAGCCTTACCCATACAGCGTCAGCCGCGAGATGATGGCCAATATCATCGGCGGCATCCGCCGCATCAGCGATGCCGATATCCTGATTCTGGAAGGCACTCCGCAATGTAAACCCATGGCCCCCATCTATAAAGAGCTAAAATACGATTTCCCGCGTGTTTTACTGCTGGATGTCAGGGACACCACCATGGTCGAAGTAGACAATCCGCTGCTCAAGCCGCTGGCCATGCCAACCTTTTTGGTGCCCAACGTCATCCTGTCGGCGGACTACCTGATAAGCGTGGCCCCGCTTAAGATTATCGGCGGCCAGGGATGGCTCACGATTGCCAACCTGCTGTCGCTCCTCTGTGGAGTGCGCCAGGGGGTCGAGGCGCAGGTGGAGTGGGAAGCGTTGCTGGCCCAGGACAAAGGCCGCATACTGGCCGACCTTTACTACACCATGCCGTTCGACCTCGGGATTATCGAGGCGCGCCAGAAGTATGTCAGCAAAACGGAGTCAAACAGAGGCGATACCGAACGCTACGGCAAGGTTTTTATCGGGGAACCCTACCAGGTTGACCGTGAGGCTTCACAGACACTGGGCGTAAAGACCGAATACCTGAAGCTTATTGACGAGGCGCGCGCAGACCTTGAGGTTTAGCCCTTAACCGGAAAGTCAGAGTATCGTTACTCTGACTTTCTTTTTTTCTTCACCACCTCTACGCTGGCGGGTGGGGCGATTATCTCTCCCAGCACAGGTTTCCTGGCATCCTTTTTGGGTTTTTTGGCTTCATGGCCGCCTTTGTCGCGTTTACCCATATCATTCTCCAGCCGTTTACTATTTCAATTCTAGCAAGTCATTTTAAGGCTGTAAAGCCCCGGCCAGTGCTGCCAGTGCCAGACGGGCGGCCTCAGCTTCAGCCAGCTTTTTACTGCGGCCGCTACCCCGTGCCAGCACGTTTCCTCCGGCATAGACTTCAGCTGTGAAGTGGCGGGCATGGTCAGGCCCGCTCTCATCCACGATACGGTAAGCGGGCGTCAGCCTCAGGCGTGATTGCACCAGTTCCTGGATTTGGGATTTATAATCCAGCGCAGCTTGTTCGTGGCGCATTTTTTCCAGTTCAGAGGCAAAAATATGCAGTACGCTGTCCCTTGCGCCGGGCCAGCCCCGGTCCAGAAAAACTGCGGCTATGACCGCCTCCATGGCTCCCGCCAGGTTGCTGCTTTTCGTCCTGCCGCCGCCGTTTTCCTCTCCCTTGCCCATCAGCAGGTGGTCGCCCAGGCGGATTTCCCGTGCAATGGTGAAGAGTGTCCCCCGGCGTACCAGCCAACTACGCATGTGAGTTAGAACGCCCTCGTCCATATCGGGATAGTCCTGGTATAGCTTTTCCGCCAGCACCAGCCCCAGCACGGCGTCGCCCAGGAACTCAAGCCTTTCGTTGGAGACCGCTCCGGGGTTCTCGTTGGCAAAAGAGCTGTGAGTCAGGGCTTCGACCAGCAGCAACCGGTTGACCATGGCGGCTCCCAGGCTGTGCTCCAGGTCCGCTAAATCCGTCATTTTCCTCCAGTTACCTCCGCATAACATAAGCTGTCCGCACGCCTGCTGTCAACCGGCGCGGGCGGATTTATCCCCCGCTGCCAAACAGCTTTTTGCCTCATCCATGCATGGGTGCTATAATAAAAATAACGCTGGGGATTCGTCTAGCGGTAGGACAGCAGACTCTGAATCTGCTTGCCCAGGTTCGAATCCTGGATCCCCA
>CAZPAL010000107.1:0-5822 GCA_964584525.1 uncultured Dehalococcoidales bacterium
CTCATCAATCCCATGGCGCACTATTTCGTGGTCTGGGACGATGCTACCGATAGCTGCGCCGGGGATGCCATGCAGCCGTTTTCCCCGCTAGTGCTGGGTTTCGCCGGGCTGTGGCTGATGGCCGGAGAAGCGCATGTCATCAACCTGGCGGTAAGACCGGAATACCAGCGCTGCGGGCTGGGAGAATTCCTGCTTTCGGGGCTCATCGAGACGGCGTCTGAACTGAAAGCCAGCCTGATAACGCTGGAAGTGCGCGTTTCCAATCAGGCAGCGCGCGCGCTGTATGCCCGTTACGGCTTCACCGAGCGCGGAGTGCGCAAGCGCTACTATGTGGACAACCGTGAGGATGCGCTCATCATGACACTGGACGCGCCCGGCTCGCCGGCATGCCGCCGCATGCTGGCCGATTTGAAAGGAATCTTCCGCTCCAAACGCGGATTTGAGGCGGAGGGCTTCCCGGGTTAACTTTCTTCCGAGGCCAGCTTGCCCTCCTGCGCCCAGTTCTGACGGGGGTTGTCCTTAAAAATAATCTGCACCTGGCTTTTTTCCACGCCGATGTTGACGAAGGCCTGGGTGATTTCGGCCGCCAGTTGCTTCTTCTGTTCCACACTGCGGCCCTGCCACATCTCGACGATAATTACCGGCATTTGATTCTCCTGCGGCTATCGGCCCATGCGTTTCTTGCGTTCCAGTTCTTCCTTGAAGGCGTTGAATTCGTCTTCACTCATGGGTTCGCAGCTTATCACGCTGTTTCTTTCCATATGCAGCAGCATCTTGCCGTGGCATTTCCAGCAACTGTAAGGCCCCTTGAAATACTCGTCTATAAGGGACATCCAGCCGTCCGTATTGCACCTGGGACAGGTGATTTTGACCATCGCCATCGCAGTTTGCCTCCCAAAAAACCGGAAACGCGAAAAAACCCCGTCGGGCGGTTTCCGGTGTTGCCTGAATAGCCTACCTCAACCCGCTTTTTTTATCAAGAGACAGATATTGCGCGAAAACAATTTCAGCGGGAAGCGGTAGCGGCCCTCGGGGCGCGAGCGCAGCACGATGAATCCTGCCTGGCGCACCAGCGCTTCTATCTCCCCGTAGGTGAAAAGGTGATAATAACGGTAAACGGTTTCATCGCCGCTGCGCCACGGAATCATGGCTTCCCTGCCGCGCAGCCAGAAGCGCGGCTGGGTGCGGTTCCAGACGGTGATGAAAGCCTCGGCGCCGGGTTTCAAAACCCGCTTGAGCTCCACCAGCGCCGCCAGTTGTTCCTCCCGGCCGGAGAGGTGGTGATAACTGGCCACGGCTATGGCAGCGTCGAAACCGGCATCCGGAAAGGGCAGTTTGCGCAGGTCTGCCAGGTGGAGGCTGACCTTGAGGTAATACTTGCGGGCGAATTTGCGCGCCATCTCCAGCATCACCGCCGAAAAGTCCACGCCCACCAGTTCGAACCTGTCCTTGAAGGGTAAAAAATCCGCGCCGTGCCCGCAACCCAGATTGAGCAGACTGCCGTGTTGCCAGCGCTCGGCCATCTCTTCCAGTTCGGACTGAAATATGGTGCGGTGGCGGAAATTGTACCAGCCCGGCGCCATGCTGTCGAAAACCGAAGCATCGGACTCTATGTTTTTAGACATATATTCATCATCTCACGTTCTTAACTGCGAATGACGTTTACTTTATTCCAAACCGCGCCGGAATACAATATCCGGGACGCCTGATGCGGCGCCCCGGATATAGATTTAATGTGTCGTTCTTTAAGTTAGAGTATGCCGGCGGGGACTTCTTCCTCCCCGGTCAGGCAACCCGGGCCGAAGAGCGGGGGAATGGTCTCCTCTTTCTTGGCCAGGTCGGCTCTGGCTTGCGCTTCGGCGTCCGCCTCCAGGCATGGCTGGCAACGCGCCGGGATGAGCTTGCCGATGATGACGTTCTCCTTCAAGCCGACCAGCCGGTCCAGTTTACCGTGGATGGCGGCTTCGGTAAGCACGCGGGTGGTCTCCTGGAATGAGGCCGCGGCCAGCCAGCTTTCGGTGGAAAGGCTGGCCCGCGTGATGCCCATCAACACCGTCTGAGCGGTAGCGGGCTCTCCGCCTTCAGCCAGAATCTTGGCATTGGTCTCTTCGAAGCGGTAACGGTCCACCAGTTCGCGGTGGATAAACCCGGTATCGCCGGTGGACTCCACGCGCACTTTGGCCAGCATCTGGCGCACGATAACTTCAATGTGCTTGTCGTTGATATGCACGCCCTGCGAGCAGTAAACCTTCTGGACCTCGTCCACCAGGTAGCGCTGAACGGCATCCTTGCCCAGCACGGAGAGTATATCCTGCGGGTTGATGGAGCCGTCAGTCATCTGCTGCCCGGCTTTGACCAGGTCGCCGGTCTGCACGCGGATATGGGTGGATGCCGGGATAGTGTATTTTCGCTCATCCTTCTCTTCGTAACGGATGACCAGCTTGCCCTTTTCAATCTGGACCTCACCGGCGATGCGCGCCATGATGGACTGGGAAACGGCGGCGGCTTCCTCCGCCTTGCCCGGTTTGGGGCTGGCCAGCAGCATGCCGGCTTCTATGTAGTCCCCGTCCTTGACCAGCACCTGCCACCCTTTAGGCAGGGGATACTCGTCGTTGAACATCTCGGAGGAGGTGATGCGGATGAACTTACCGTCTTCGCCTTCTTCAACCTCGGCCACACCGTCGATTTCGGAAATGATGGCCTGGGCTTTGGGCGGGCGCGCTTCGAACAACTCTTCTACACGCGGCAAGCCGGTGGTGATGTCCTGCCCCACCACGCCCCCGGTGTGGAAGGTGCGCAGCGTGAGCTGGGTGCCGGGCTCACCGATGCTCTGGGCGGCAATGATGCCCACCGCGGTATGCATCTCCACCTGGACGCCCCGGGCCAGGTCGCGGTTATAACATTTCTGGCAGATTCCCTGGCGGGACTGGCAAGATAAAGGCGAGCGCACATGCACCAGTTTTATGCCGGCGTCGATGAGCGCCTGAGCCCTGACCTCGTCTATCTCCTCGTCGCGTTCGACGATGACCTCCCCTGTCTGCTCGTTGACCATGCGGCTGGCTGCCAGGCGGCCGGTAAGGCGCTCGATGAAAGGAGGCAGCATGCCTTTTTCCTGGGGTTCGGGTATCCAGGCGCCGACGCCGTCGTTGCAATCGACCTCGCGCACGATGACATCCTGGGTCACGTCCACCAGCCGGCGCGTCAGGTAGCCGGAGCCGGAGGTGCGCAGCGCCGTATCCGCCAGACCCTTGCGGGCGCCATGCGTCGAAATGAAGTATTCCAGCGTGCTCAGGCCTTCGCGCAGGCTGGATTTAATCGGAAAGTCGATGATTTTGCCGGACGGGTTGGTCATCAGGCCGCGCATACCGGCCATCTGGGTAATCTGGGAGATGTTGCCCTTGGCGCCGGAGTTGGCCATCATGTAAACGCTGCCCTGCTTGTTCATGGATTTGCTGATTGCTTCCTTGATGCGTTCGGTAGTGCGCATCCAGACATTCACGCTGCCTTTGTAGCGTTCATCCTCGGTGATAAGGCCCTTGTTATACTGCCCCTGGATGATGGATGTTTCTTCGTTGGCCTCTTCCAGCAACTTGGGCTTGGCCGCCGGTACTTCGACATCGCCCATGGAGATACTGATACCGGAGCGGGTGGCGTACTTGAAACCGAGCGTCTTGAGACCGTCCAGCATGGAAGCCATGGCCGCGTCATCGTTGAACTGCTTGTGGCAGCTGATGATGAGCTGTTTCAGGCTGGCTTTATCCATAGCCTTATTTTTGAACCCCACCACGGGGGGTAAAACCTCGTTGAAGATGATGCGGCCGGTGCTGGTCTTGATGCGCTCCCCGGCGGGATTGCGGACTATAATCTCCGCCCGCAGTTCAATCTCGTCCAGGTCGCAGGCCAGTTTGGCATCTTCGAAGCTGGCGAAGGCGTGGCCTTCCCCCCGGGCGCCGGGTTTGAGGGTGGTCAGGTAGTAGCAGCCGAAAACCATGTCCAGCGAAGGAGTCACCGCCGGGTCGCCGCTGGAAGGAAGCAGCATGTTATGGGTGCTCAGCATCATCTCGCGCGCTTCCTTGACCGAGGCGCGGGAAAGCGGCACGTGAACGGCCATCTGGTCGCCGTCGAAGTCCGCGTTGAAAGCCGAGCAGACCAGCGGGTGAATCTGGATGGCGCTGCCGTCTATCAACACGGGTTCAAAGGCCTGTATGCTAAGGCGGTGCAGTGTGGGAGCGCGGTTGAGCATGACGGGGCGGTCTTTGACCACCTCTTCCAGCACGTCGTAAACCTCGGGTTTGGCCCGTTCCACCAGGCGGCGGGCGCTCTTGATGTTGGAGGCCAGGCCTTCCACTACCAAGCGGTGCATGACGAAAGGCTTGAACAGTTCCAGCGCCATGCGGCGCGGCAATCCGCACTGGTGAAGCTTCAGCGAAGGGCCGACCACGATTACCGAACGTCCGCTGTAGTCCACGCGCTTGCCCAGCAGGTTCTGGCGGAAACGCCCCTGCTTGCCGCGCAGCATATCGGACAGAGATTTGGCCTTGTGGTCTCCGCTGACCGAAACGGCACGCCCGCGGCGCCCGTTATCTATCAGCGAATCCACCGCTTCCTGCAACATGCGCTTTTCGTTGCGGATAATGATATCCGGGGCGCCGATTTCCATCAGGTGGCGCAGGCGGTTGTTGCGGTTGATGACGCGCCGGTAAAGGTCGTTTAGGTCGCTGGTAGCGAAACGGCCCCCGTCCAGCTGCACCATCGGGCGCAGGTCGGGGGGGAGCACCGGGAGGATGGAAATCATCATCCATGCCGGCTTGTTGCCCGAACGGCGGAAGGCCTCGACCAGTTGCAGTTGCTTGGCCGCCTTGCGGCGGCGTTGCCCCGACGAGGAGTGGGTTTCCTGTATCAGCTGGCTGCGCAGGGCATCCAGGTCCACTGCCGAAAGCAGTTTGAGGATAGCTTCGGCACCCATGCCGGCTTCAAAGATATGCCCGTAATGCTGCTTGAGTTCCTGATACTGGGTCTCGGTCAGCAGCGCGCCCACGCGCACATCCCTGAGCTGCTCTATACCCAGCGGCAGGTCTTCTTCCATCTTGGCTTTTTCAGCATCGAAATCCCGGCGCAGCTGGTTAATCTCTTCCACTGTCGCCTGGTGGTTTTCCAGGTCCGTCACCTTGTGGTCCAGCTTCTCCTTGCGTTCCAGCAACTGACGGTCGAAGCGGGCCTCCAGGTCCTTGATGGAGCGCTGGCGGGCTTCCTCGTTGACCGATGTTATTATGTAATGTGAAAAATAAATGACCCGCTCCAGGCTGCGCGCGGAAAGGTCCAGCAGCAGGCCAACCCGGCTGGGGATTCCGCGGGCGAACCAGATATGGCTTACCGGGCAGGCCAGCTCAATATGGCCCATGCGTTCGCGGCGCACCTTGGAACGCGCAATTTCCACCCCGCACTTGTCGCAGATGATGCCCTTGAAGCGCACCCTTTTGTACTTGCCGCAGGAGCACTCAAAATCCTTGGTGGGGCCGAAGGTGCGCTCACAAAACAGGCCTTCCCGTTCCGGCTTGAGTGTGCGGTAATTGATGGTTTCAGGCTTGGTGACTTCACCGTAGCTCCAGTTTCTTATCTGGTCGGGTGAAGCCAGTGAAACGCGTACGGCATCAAAATCGTTAACTTCCAGCATTTTCTTGCTCCTCCTGGGTTTCGGTTTCCTCGGCGCTCACCATACCGCTCAGTTCCAGTGTGGGTAACTCCCGTTCCTGTTCGGGGGCGGCAGTGGTCTGAGTTTCGGGGGCGCCTTTTTCCTCTTCGCTTTGCAATTTCAACCTGCA
>CAZPAL010000108.1:0-5814 GCA_964584525.1 uncultured Dehalococcoidales bacterium
GGTCAGCTTCTCTACTATAATCTGGTCGGCGGCGCGCTGGTCGGCTTTGCCTTCCTCGTAGGCTCTCCAGAGGGGCTCCTCGGTGCCGGACTTTCCGTAGGGGTTTCCTTTTAATTGCTCAAGTATCATCTGAATCCTCCTTTTACGATTGTTCAAGTATCTGTTTAACCCGCCCCACTTCCCCGTTCACCAGCCGCACCTTGATGCCGTGCGGGTGTACGGCGGAAGCGGTCAGGATATCCCTGACAATTCCCTCCGTGAGCCTTCCGGTACGCTGGTCGGCTTTTAGTACTATCGCCACCCGCATACCGGCTTTTATGCTGTAACGTGGCGTATTACTCATCTCATCCCCGTTCGTTCAGTGCTTGAAATGCACGAAAATGCGGCCGAAATTCTTGTCATCTTTTTCCAGCCGGTGATAGAGCTTTTTAATTTCGGGTTGCATCAGGAAGCGCAACACGCGCTTTTTAAGCTGCCCGGAGCCCTTGCCCGGGATAATCTCAACCAGCGCAATCCTTTTTTGGACGGCTTCAGTAATAACGCGGCTGAGTTCGGCGTCGATAAGCGCTCCCCGGTTATACACTTCATGCAGGTCGAGAGCTATTTTGGCCATAACCATAGCTTACAGCATTGTCGTCTATTTTTCAGCTTTATGATATTATTATGAGATTCATTTATAGCTGGAAAGATTGTTATGGGAAAAACATTAGCCGAGAAAATCCTGTGCCAGAAAGTGGGGCGCGACGTCAGCGCCGGCGAAATCGTGGTCAGTCCGGTGGACCTGGCTTTCGTCCAGGACACCACCGGCCCGCTGACCGTGCGTGAATTCAAGGGCAGCGGGTTTACCAGGCTGGCCAACAAGAGCCGCACCGTGCTTTTTCTGGATCACGCCGCTCCCAGCCCCAATGCGCAGCTTTCCACCGACCACCTGCTGCTGCGGGACTTTGCCGCCACTACCGGCTGCGTGCTGTCGGATGTGGGAGCCGGGGTTTGCCACCAGATAGTGGCTGAATCCATGGCCAAGCCGGGGGACGTAATAGTGGGCGCGGATTCGCATACCGTCACCGCCGGGGCGCTGTGCGCTTTCTCGACGGGCATGGGTTCCTCGGACGTGGCGGTGGCCTTCGCCCTGGGCCAGACCTGGTTCCGCGTACCGGAAACGCTTAGAGTTGAGGTCAAGGGTAAATTCCAGCGCGGCGTTTCCGCCAAGGACCTCATCCTGCACCTTATCGGTAAAATCGGCGCCGACGGCGCCACCTATAAATCGCTGGAATTCGGCGGGCCGGCCATCGATAAAATGCCTATCTCCGGCCGCATCACCATCGCCAACATGGCGGTGGAGGCCGGGGCTAAACTGGGGCTGTTTCCGTCGGACAAAATCACCCAACAATTTTTAGCCGAAAACGGGCGCGTCGAGGACTGGCGGCCCATCACCCCGGACCGCGGCGCGGTCTATGAGCAAACTATAGAGATAGATGTTTCCAAACTGGAGCCGACTCTTTCCAAACCGCACACCGTTGACAACACGGCTACGGTAAAAGAGCTCAAGGGCACCAGAATCCAGCAGGTTTTTCTGGGCACCTGCACCAATGGGCGGCTGGACGACCTGGCGGCGGCGGCCAATATTCTGAGCGGCAAGAGGGTGCATCCATCCACGCGCCTGATTGTGGTACCCGCCTCGAAGAAGGTGCTGCTGGAGGCTATGGATGCCGGTCATATCCGCGTGCTGGTGGAGGCCGGAGCGCTGGTTCAATCCCCCGGCTGCGGGGCTTGCCTGGGACTGCACCAGGGGGTGTTGGGTGACGGGGAGTCGTGCCTGTCCACTGCCAACCGCAACTTTAAGGGACGCATGGGAAATCCCAACGCTTTCGTTTACCTGGCCAGTCCGGCCACGGCGGCGGCCACTGCCTTGAGCGGTGAAATCACCGACCCCAGGGAGGTGCTCTGATGCTAAAGGGAAAGGCCTTCAAGTTCGGGGATAACATCTCCACCGACCATATCGTTCCCGGGCGGCTGGCGCACCTGCGCTCGAACCTGCCGGAACTGGCCAGGCATGTGCTGGAGGATGCCGACCCCACCTTCGCCTCGCGCGTCCAGCCGGGTGATTTTGTGGTGGGCGGCAGCAATTTCGGCCTGGGTTCCTCGCGCGAGCACGCGCCGCTGGTGATAAAAATGGCCGGGGTCAGCGCCGTGCTGGCCAAGAGCGTAGCCCGTATTTTCTTCCGCAACGCCATCAACCGCGGCCTGCCGGTGCTCATCTGCGATACGGATAAAATATGTGACGGCGACATGCTGGAAGTGGACATGCAAAACGGCATCATACACGACATAACCAACGGGGAAATACTGACTTTCAAACCCATTCCCAGGGCCATGCTTTCCATCCTGGACGAAGGCGGGCTCATCCCCTATATTCAGAAGCATGGTGATTTCAAGCTGGAATAACCATGCGGCGCCCCGGTATCGCACCGGAAACAAAACGGATTAAAAACGAGGAGCGAGACAAACCATGAGCTACAATGTAACTTTGATTCCGGGCGACGGCATCGGCCCGGAACTGACCGAGGCTACCCGGCGCGTGCTGGAAGCCAGCGGGGTAAAATTCAACTGGGACGTCGTGCATGCCGGTGTGGATGTCATGGCCGAGTACGGCACACCGCTGCCCGCCAACGTGCTGGAGTCCATCCGGCGCAACAAGGTGGCCCTCAAAGGCCCCATCACCACCCCCGTGGGTTCAGGATTCCGCAGCGTCAATGTAGCCATGCGCAAGGAACTGGAGCTGTATACATGCCTTCGCCCCTGCAAAAGCTATCCAGGCACTCCCACCCTCTACAAGGACATCGACATCGTCATCGTACGCGAGAACCTGGAAGACCTCTACGCAGGCATAGAATTTGAAAAGGGTTCCGCTGACGCCCTCAGGCTGATTTCCATCATCGGCGAGATGGGCAGCAAGATTCGCGCCGACGCGGGTATCAGTATCAAACCGCTGAGCGAATTCGGCAGCCGGCGCATCGTGACCTGGGCCTTCGAGTACGCCCGCAAGAACAAGCGCAAAAAGGTTACGGCCGTGCACAAGGCCAACATCATGAAGTTTTCTGATGGGCTTTACCTGGCGGTGGCCCGCGATGTGGCCAAGAATTACCCAGATATCGAGTTCGAGGACCGTATCGTGGATAACATGACCATGCAACTGGTTAAAAAACCCCAGCTCTACGATGTGCTGGTTTGCCCCAACCTGTACGGCGATATCCTGTCGGACCTGTGCGCCGCGCTGGTAGGTGGATTGGGGCTGGCGCCCGGCGCCAACATCGGTGACGACATCGCCCTTTTCGAACCTACTCACGGGTCCGCTCCCAAATACAAGGGCATGAACAAAGCCAATCCCATGGCGCAGATGCTGTCCGGCGTGATGATGCTGCGTTACCTGGGCGAAAAAGCCGCCGCCGACCGGGTGGAGAATGCCATCGCCGCGGTGGTGGCCGAAGGAAAACGGCTGACCTACGACCTGCTCCCTGACGACCAGCAACAGCGCGCGGTGGGCACTTCCCAGGTGGCGGACGCCATCATTGAAAAAATGAAGTAAAAAGCGGCGGCACTGCCGGAGAGCATTAAATGAAAACGACTAAAATCACCGTCATCGGGGCCGGCAACGTGGGCGCCGGCCTGGCTCAGCGGCTGGTTGAAAAAGACCTGGCCGATATCGTCATGCTGGATATCGTAGCAGGGCTGCCGCAGGGCAAAGCGCTGGATATCCAGCAGTCCGCTCCGGTGATTGGCTTCAGCCGGCGCATCACCGGCACCAACGATTACGCTGATACGGCGGATTCTGAGGTGATAGTCATCACCTCGGGCATCGCGCGCAAACCCGGCATGAGCCGGGAAGACCTGATTAAAATTAACGCCGGCATCATCACCGAGGTGGTGAAAAAGGCAGTTACTCATTCGCCCGGCTGCGTCATCGTCATGGTGGCCAATCCGGTTGATGCCATGACCTATCTGGCAATTAAGGTCAGCGGTTTCAGCCGCGAGCGGGTGGTGGGCCTTTCGGGGGTGTTGGACAGCGCCCGGCTGGCCACCTTCATAAGCCTCGAACTGGGCGTCCCTCCGGCTGATGTCGCCTGCTATGCGCTGGGCGAGCACGGCCAGAACATGGTGGTATTCCCCCGCCTGATAACGGTGAAGGGACGGCCCATCACCGAACTCCTGCCCGCCGACGTTATCGAACGGCTGATTGCGCGCGCAGTAAACGGCGGCGCAGAAATCGTGGGCTTGCTGAAGACCTCCAGCGCTTTTTACGCCCCCTCGGCGGCGGCGGCGCGCATGACGGAAGCCGTCGTCAGGGACAGCCTTGAAATTATGCCCTGCGCGGCCTTGCTTAATGGCGAGTACGCGCTGACGGACGTGGTTACGGGTGTGCCCGTCAGGTTGGGAAGGGGCGGCATCCGTGAAATTATACAATTGGATGTTTCGCCCGGGGAACAGGCGGCGCTGGCGGCCTCGGCAGAGGCTGTCAGAAAACAGACAGCCGTGCTGTAGGCCGGGGGAGAAAAGGAAGATGACCTTCAGCGGCTGGCTCAAGGACTACAACCAGGCCGAAAGGCTGCTCTGGCAGAACCCCCACGACGTACTTTCCCGGCTTGAACTTAAACCCGGAGACATTTTTATGGACATCGGCTGCGGGGACGGTTTTTTTGCGCTGCCGGCAGCCGCGCTGGTGGGGCGCGACGGCCGGGTCTACGGTCTGGATGTAAGCCCGGAGGCGCTCGACAAACTTAAAACCCGGGCCGGCGAAGCCGGGCTGTCCAACATCCATCTCGTGCTGGGCAATGCCGAAGAAGTGCTGCTGTGCCATGCCTGCGCGGACGTGGTTTTACTGGCCAATGTGCTGCACGATTTTTCGTTCCCGCTCAAGGTGCTGGAGCTTGTCAGGCATGCGTTAAAACCTCACAGCCTGCTGGCGGTGCTGGAATGGGAGAAACTGCCCATGCAGCACGGGCCACCCCCGGCCAAGAGGCTGGAACGCAGCCGGACGCAGGCAATGCTTGAAACGGCCGGTTTCAGCCTGTCGGACTTGCAGGCGATTGGACCATATCACTACCTGGTGACTGCCCGCAGTCCCGCTGCGGCCGCCCCATGATAAGCCCGGGTTCATCCCCCGAAACCCGCCGGCAGTTGCTGGCGGGCCTTAGGGCTGCTCTGCCGCTGGTGCTGGGCTATATTCCGGTGGGTATGGCTTTCGGTGTGCTGGCGCGCCAGGCGGGCCTTTCCGGGCTGGAGGCATCGGTCATGAGCCTGCTGGTTTATGCCGGGGCAAGCCAGTTCATCGCCATCGATATGCTGGCAGCGGGAGCATTCATCATTCCCATCATCATCACTACGCTGCTGGTCAACCTGCGCCACCTGCTGATGAGCTCGGCCGTCGCGCCGCACCTGGGCAGCCTGAGTCCCGCCGGCATCCTGCTGGTGTCGGCGGAACTGACCGATGAATCCTTCGCGGTGGCCATGACCAACCCTGAAATTCTGCGGGGAAGGACGCTGTTTTTCATCGGTCTCCAGATGACAGCTCATTCAGCCTGGGTGGGCGGCACCATCCTGGGAGCGATTTTCGGCTCCCTGATAGACGGAACTTCGTATGGCATCCCCTTCGCTTTGCCTGCCCTTTTCATCTGCCTGCTGGTGGCACAATTAAAAACGGGGATTCACTGGGTAGTCATGGTTTCCGCCGCCGTTTCGGCGCTCGTACTCCGGGCGGTTTTGCCGGGCAACTGGTATATCATTTTAGCGGCGGCGCTGGCTTCGGCGGTGGGTTAC
>CAZPAL010000109.1:0-5803 GCA_964584525.1 uncultured Dehalococcoidales bacterium
TACGGGGTGCCGCTGGCCGCGGATATCGCCGAAAACATGTTCTCGAAGGGCAGAGCGGGCAAATCCACTTCTGCCGGGAGTCTGGCCGGGCAGGTGGAACGTTTCCCCCAGCCCAGGGCCGGCAGGATAACCGGCTCGGCTGTTGCGATTGCCGTAAGCGCGGGGCTGCTTATTTTCTTTAACTTCTTTCACGAATATATCGCTTACTACGACGGAAGCACGGTTGACGGCGTGACCAAATGGACCAGGTATCCCCTCTTCACTTCGGACATACAGATGTGGCTGCCCGTGGTGACGGTGACGCTGGTGATGGCCATTGTCATCCATACCATACTGATAATCTATGACAGATATGTCTTGCGCGAAGCGTCCGGCATCTTCCTGGACGGGCTCGGCATGGCCACCGTGGTTACCTTACTGGCGGTCTTCCCATTCGACTTCACTGTAATTCCGGATGCCGCCGCGGCCGACATCACCCGCACGGCCGTGGGGGTGGTTCTCATCCTGACAGCATTCGGGCTGGCGGTGAGCGTGTTTTCGAAGCTAGTAAAGCTGCTGGTGCGCATAGCTACTGGAAAAGCTCATTACTAGAGGCGGCGCGCCTCACAGGCATATGCCGCGTTCGACGGCATAGCGCACGGCCTCGGCGGTGTTATCCAGGCTCAATTTACGCAGCATGCGCGAGCGATAGGTGCTGACCGTTTTGATGCTAAGGCCCATAGCACGGGCTATCTCGGTTGATGATTTACCCTCCGCCACCAGGCACAAAACCTGATACTCACGGTCGGATAGGTCATTGTGAAACGGTCTGGACTGGGGTTTCAACTCGTTGATCAGTTTCTCCGCCAGCGATGGGCTGACGTACTTGTGGCCGGAAACGATTTTATGGATTGCGTTCACCAGTTCGTCGGGGGCGCTGTCTTTGGTAAGATATCCGTCAGCCCCCGCTTTGAGCGCCCTCACGGCGTATTGCTGTTCCGGGTAGATACTCATCATGAGCACCTTTTGCCTCGGGTTGAGTTTCTTAAGGTCTTTCAGAATTTCCATGCCGTTGCCCGGCATCGATATATCCAGAAGAATAATGTCATAATTCCGGGCTTTTACCCGTTCCTGTACCTCGGCCCCGGAGGCCGCTTCACCGATGCAAGCGACATCAGGTATCTCGCCCAGCATCTGCTTGAGGCCGATACGCACCACCGGATGGTCGTCCGCTATCAGCACGCTTATCATCGCCGGGCCTCCTTGCGGCGTAACGGGATGGACGCGCTTACGGTAGTCCCCTTGCCCCGTACCCCCGTGATTTTCAATACCCCTCCCAGGTTACGGACCCTCTCGCGCATACCGATAATACCAAATGATTTCTGGTCTTCCATCTCGGCGCCGCCGATGCCGCGCCCGTCATCCTTCACCACCAGCCTGACCCTATGAGCGTAGCGAGTTAGATTGACGTTTATCCGCCGGGCTCCGGAATGGCGGACAGCATTGGTAAGCGCCTCCTGGCAAATCCGGAACAGTGCGCTGGAAACCCCGTTTTCAATCATCAGCTCGGGCGGTTTGGCAACAAACCGGCAGGATATCCCGCTGGATTCTGCCACTTGCTTCACCTGCCATTCAATCGCCGCCGCCAGACCCAGGTTATCCAGCACATGCGGCCTGAGTTCAGCCGAGATACGCTTGACGGCCTGTATGGTTATGTCCACCAATTCCCGCATGGATTTGGCCCGGGCGATGAGTTCCATCTGGTCAGCCGGCAGTTTGTTGCCCAGCATGACCGCATCCATCTTCAAGGCGGTCAGCAGTTGGCCGAGTTCGTCGTGGATTTCGGCGGCGACGGTCTGCCTTTCCTTTTCCCTGGCCGTTTCCAGGTGCATCGAAAGCCGGCGTAACTGCTCTCGGGAACGCCTGATGGTAATTTCTGACTGCTTGCGCCCGGTGATATCCTGGGAAATCAAAAACAATCCCTCCGGGATGGGTTGGGTATGCTGCGCCAGCCACACTTTTCCGTGCCTGGGGTGGGTATAGGGATACTCGGTCCTGTCGGAAAGACGCTGCTCCATGCATTTCCTCATGGTTTCGAACCAGGCTGCGTTGTCGGATTCTGAAAATATCTCTTTGATTGGCCTGCCCCGCATCTCGTCGGGTTCCAGGTGCGCATACTCCGCACTGGCCCGGTTGGCATAAACGACCCGGTAGTCGAAAGAGATAATAAGACAGGGTTCCCCCATCTCATCCATAGTGCTGCGAAAGCGCTCTTCGGACTTCCTGAGTTGTTCCTCTACACGCTTGCGTTCGCTCACGTCGCGTATATAGGCTACATTGGCTTTTTTATTACCATAGGAAGTCACGGCGCTGGTCAGTTCCACCGGAACCTCCCGGCCGTCTTTGCCCCGGATGGTGAGCTCGAACAGCCCGGGCATGACCTCCCCTGCCATTTTCCGGTGGTATCTCTCCCGTGAG
Organism: uncultured Dehalococcoidales bacterium; assembly: GCA_964584525.1. Lineage (GTDB taxonomy): Bacteria > Chloroflexota > Dehalococcoidia > Dehalococcoidales > UBA1222 > CAZPAL01. The sequence goes on from CAZPAL010000109.1 coordinate 2,458, forward strand.
GTTTCCCTATCTCTGGGACTGACCAGGTCGAAAAAAGACATGGTTAAAAGTTCCTGGCTACCGTAGCCCGTAATCCGTGACCAACGCTCGCTGGCGAAGGTTTGCAGGGCCTCGATACTATCGGTGTCCTGCATCATGACGATGGCTTCCCCGACTTCATCGCCCAGTTCGACCAGCGCCCGGTAGCGCCCTTCGCTTTCCACCACCTGGGTTTCGAGGCGTTTGCGGCGGCGGATATCCTTGAATATCTCCAGCATCCCCTGAATACTGCCGTCGGCAGCCAACAGCGGAATGGCGGAAATAATGCAGGGCACCTCCTGTCCTTCCGGTCCGGGCCGCACGGCTTCCACCTGCAGCAAAGTTTTACCCGCCAGAATACGCCGTAAACGGCAATCCCGGGTGTGACAAAAAGGCCCTCCAAAAACATCCCAGCATTTGCGGCCGACGGCCTGGTCAGCGGCAACGCCGGTAAGTTCGGTGAAAGCGGGGTTGACGTGTTTGACGGTATAATCTCGCCCGATGACGCCGATACCCTGTCCCAAAAAGTCCAGCACCTGGCTGAATTCCACATCCAGCGGACGCGTGCTGTGCAATCCGGTTTTACGGGCGGCGCCAAGTGGAGGGAGCGTTCCGGCTTGGCTGCACTTTTCGCTTGCGGGGTTGATTCCTGTCATCACACCTCCCAGATGAGCGGACGGGCCGGCAGGTTCGCCCGCTCATATGCTATACCGGCTGCACGAGCCTGTCAACGCGCTATTGCTCATCACGCACACCGGGTTATATTTTTCGATGCCTCACCCCTGCCCCCGCTCCAGCGTGGAGAGGGGGATATATATACCAAGAGGGGCTGCGCCCCTCTTGGACTCCCCTTTTTCACCGGTGGATGCTCATGGAATACCGCTCTCCCGGCTATTGATGTAAAATAGCATGGCGCTCTTATGGATAGCAAAGATTTAACCCTGCTGGAGTTCCCGCGCATCCGCGCCATGATAGCGGATGTGTGCGCATTTTCGCTCAGCCGCGAGGCAGCGTTGGAACTCGTTCCGTCGAGGGATTTGGCCTGGATTCAAGCACGGCTCGAGGAATCAGCGGAAGCCCGCCGGCTGCTGGAGGCAGAACCGGCCATCTCCGCGTATGGGCTGGAGGATATCAGTTCGCTGGCGGAGGCGGCCGGGCGCGGCAAAACGCTCGACCCGCCGGCTTTGAGCCTCGTCCGGCAGAGCGTGTCGGTGATGCGCCAGATCCGCCAGGCAATTACCCGGCAGCGGCAGTCAGCCTGCCGCCTGGTTGAAATCGCATCGCGCATTGACGATTTCGGCCCGCTGGAAAAATCCATCAGCCTGGCCATCTCCCCGGAAGGTGAGCTGCTGCCCAACGCCTCGGAAAAGCTGAGCAATATCCGTAATAAACAGCGCGCGCGCCGGTCTGAACTCACCGACAGGCTGCAGTCCATCATTTCTGCGGACAGCCAGCGCCATTTCATCCAGGAGCCCATCGTCACCGAACGCGAGGGACGCTTCGTGCTGGCAGTGAAAAGCGAATCGAGAGGCGCCATCAAGGGCATCGTGCATGACGTTTCCAACAGCGGCGCCACCCTCTTCATGGAACCCTGGCAGACACTCGAACTGGGAAACGCTATCAAAGAGCTCCAGATAGAGGAAACGCGGGAAATCGAACGCATCCTCTCCGAGTTGAGCGGGCAGGTGGGTACATATGCCGCCGCCATCAGCCAGGGGCTGGAAGCTTCGGCTCAAATCGACCTGGCGCTGGCCAAGGCGCGTTTCGCCCGGCGCCGGCGGGCGCAGGAGGCTGAGGTCTATCAACCCGCCGCCGGAGAAATCCCAGCCGTATCGCTGGAGGATGCCCGCCACCCCCTGCTGGGAGACCAGGCCGTTCCGCTGAGTATTGAAATCGGCCGGGATTTCTCCATCCTGGTCATCACCGGACCTAATACCGGAGGTAAAACGGTAGCGCTCAAGACCATCGGCCTGCTGTGCCTGATGAGCCAGGCAGGGCTGCCGATTCCAGCCGGAGCGCGCACGCGCCTGCCTGTACTGGAAGGCATCTACGCCGATATCGGGGATGAACAGAGCATTCTGGAAACACTTTCCACTTTCGGCTGGCACATGAGCAACATCAGCCGTATCCTGAAAAACGTCAACCGCCGCAGCCTGGTGCTGCTGGACGAACTGGGAGCCAGCACCGACCCCGGCGAGGGCTCCGCTCTGGCACGCGCCATCATGCTGCACCTGCTGGAGTTGAAACTGCCGGCGGTTGTCACCACCCACTATACCGAGGTTAAACTGCTGGCGCATGCCACCGCCGGCATGCAGAACGCATCGTTCGATTTCAATCCCGAAAGCATGGCGCCGACCTATCACCTGACGCTGGGCACCCCCGGGGGTTCGAACGCCATCGCCACCGCCGCTCATTTCGGGCTGCCTGCCGGCGTCATCGCGCGCGCACACAGCTTACTCACCGAAAGCTCGCGCCGTATGGAAGAATTACTTTCGGGACTGCAAAGCGAAAAACAGAGACTGGAGAACTTGAACCTGGAGCTCGAACGGAATAAGGATATTTTTGGCCGCCAAAACCGGCAACTGGGCGCTGAGCTTGACCGGATTAAAAACGAAAAACGACAGGTAATCCAGGATGCGCGGGACGCCGCTGTAGCCCAAGTCTCGCTGCTGGAAAAAGAAATAAAGCGGGCCTCGGCCGCTTTAAAAAAAGAAACTACCCGCCTTTCTTTGAACGAAGCCAAGGCGGCCTCCCGGTTGGCCAGGGATATGCTGGCCGGCGATGCACTGCGCCCTCCTGCCGTCGCTGAGCAGCGGGTCGCATTAGCGGGGGAACTGGCAGTCGGGCAACGCGTGTGGCTGGACGACTATGAAGTTGCCGCCACCATCACAGCTGTCAATCCAGACAGCCGGCAGATTGAAGCGGTAGCGGGTTCGGTGCGTTTCCGGGTGGCCACTGAAGCAATCTCGCACGTTACCCCGGAGGGTAAAGCGCTGCCTAAGCCTCCTGCGCGGCTCAGCCTCCCCAATAACCGGGCGGCGCTGGAACTGGACCTTAGGGGCAGGAGGGCCGATGAAATCGAGAGTGTGCTGGACAGCTATCTCAGCGACGCCGCGCTCTCCAATCTGCGCGAAGTGAGGGTCGTTCATGGCTTCGGCGGCGGCGTGGTGAGGTCTATCGTGCGCGAAACAGCCTCCCGCCATCCGCTGGTGAGTGCCTACAAGGGAGCACCCCCTGCCGAGGGGGGCGATGGAGCGACCGTCATAACCCTGAAATAGGCGGGCTGCGGTTTCCATAAACCCGGGCCGGCCTTTTGTGTGTTATACTT
>CAZPAL010000110.1:0-5802 GCA_964584525.1 uncultured Dehalococcoidales bacterium
ATTCCAGCCTTGCATGCGCTTGAAACGGGCGAAGACATCCGAGGGGGCCATGGCGTACCAGTGCCCGATGTGCAGGTCACCAGAGGTATAGGGGAGCATGGTCAGCGCGTACCATTTGGGTCTGGGGTCGTTATCGTCCACCCGGTACAGGCCGTCGGCTTCCCAGCGCGCCTGCCAGCGTTTCTCTATCTCAGCCGGTTCGTATCGGTCAATCATGCTCTTTTCCTTGCCTTACTAATGCCCATAATTGTAGCAAGCCGGCCAGAGGGGCGCAATCTTGGTAGCCTATACTCAATGGACAACAATTTTCGAGGGAGCCTTTCAGGGTGGTAATAGGCAGAGAACAGATAATAGACCAAACCAAGCTTATGTCACAGTAACCGTTGAATAGCGAGAAACTCTGGCATATACTACTATTTACAGGGTAAACATGTGGAAGTAATGAACATTAAAAGATACTCATTAATATTTATATGCTTGGCATTTTGTTTTGTTTTGACATCCAATCTCGCTTGCGTAGAGACTTCTTCGATGTCACCCATCGAGCAAGAAGAGGAACAAGTTCGTCAAAGAGCCAGTGAATATATCAAAGTCATAGAGAATATTATAAATGGTACCGGTGACAGAACGGAGAACGCCCATCTTTATGCCCAATACAGATATCCACCTGTATCAAGCCAAACTGGATGGGATTCGATCTATTCGTACATTGATAGTTGCGAACCCTATCATGGGGTAATTGAACGAATCTATTCTTCTGTTAACTATGTAATGGTCGATGATACCATGCAGCATGCACAAGTGGTCGTCACCAAAATTACCAAGAGAATTGGACAACCAACCGAAGATTCACCTATCGGTAAACTGGATAGTTCCTCTTTCATCTTGATTTGGTTCAAAACTAACGGCCAGTGGTATTATGACCTCCGAGCTTCGGTTGAGGCGCAAGAAAGTACCTGAGGTGTTACCGAAGATTGCTCGGTCGAGTAACTGGGATTACGTTAGTTTCATTCCGTTCAATCAGGTTTGCGCCCATGATTCTCTGCAGATTCAAATATCGATTGCCTCACGTTTCCCATCGGTGTGATGTGGCGTTTTTCCTATCCTCCGCGCGCCGGGCGCAAAAGAAAGGGAGCCGCAAAGGCTCCCTTTCAAATAATCATAACCGGGGGAATTACTCGCCGCGCGTGAAGACCAGGAATTGGCCGTCCTGGCACTCGATAGTCAGCCGCTGGGTGGTGGCCTGGAAGCTTGTGGCTTTGGACAGCAGGGTGAGGAACTTGGCTTCCTGCTCCATGATGCCGGGAGGCTCCAGGCGCAATACCAGTTCCTGGGCAATGTCCCGGATGCTGATTTCGCTGCCGTTAATCCGGCTGTAGCCGCCGTATCCGTTGCAGCCGGCGTTGCCGGTCACCATGCTGGCGTCCTCATTGAAAGTGAGGGTAATGCTGGTTCCGGCGATTACGGAACTGACGGCATTACCGCTGCCGGATGAGCTGAGCTCCCAGTTGGTTCCGGCCAGGTTGGCCAGCGGTGACGCGGTTTGCATATCCGCCGACATGACCAGCACCTGGCCGCCCTGGGTGTTGATGGTCAGCCGGCCGTCTTCAACCCGCCAGCTTTCGGCGCGGGAAAGCAGCTCAAGATAGCGCGCCTCCTGGTCCATCACGCCGGGGGTGAGCGCCCACAGTTCGCTGTGGAACAGTTCGGAGATGGTCATTTGGCCGTCGTGCACGCTGAGATTGCCGCTGTAATGATTGGCACCGGCGTTGCCGCCGATTCTATCCAGGCCGGCATTAAAAGCCAGGGTGACGCGGATGCCGGGAATCCCAGACTTCAGTGCCGGCGGGTCGCCGTAGTATAACAGCACCCAGGAGGTGCCCGCCAGGTTGAACTGGTTAAGAGCCGGCATTTCGCCTGGGGCCGGATTGTCGCTTCCGTCTTTAGCCGCAGAGCAGCCGAAAGAACCGGCAGCCAGCGCCAGCGCCAGCAAGAGTAACAGCAGTGATTTAGGTATAGATTTATCTCCCCTGGGGGTAGTCCGTCTATAAGATTAAACGATGATAGGAAGAGAAAGTTACCCCGGGAGGGCTAAAAAGGCGGTCCCGGGGAGACTTCGATGCCTGAAAGTTGCCATCCGCCTAACCCGCCTGCTATCATTTCCAATAGCGCCCGTTAAATCCAAAATCGAGGTGTGCCCGTGCAACCAATCCTGATAATAATCGTCATTAACGTGTTGATATTCATCGGGGTCAATATCCGCCCCGATTTACTGGCTTACCTGGGGTTGATGCCGGACGGTGTCTGGCAGAGACCATGGCAGATAATCACCAGCGTCTTCACCCATTACGGGTTTTTCCATCTTTTTGCCAATATGTTCACCCTCTATTTCTTCGGCAGTTCGGTGCTGCGGCTGCTGGGTGAACGACGTTTCTGGCTGATTTATCTGGGGGGAGGCATCGCGGGCAGCCTGGTCTATATCCTGCTCTCGCCTGGATTCCTGGCCATCGGGGCTTCGGGTGCGGTCTTCGCCCTGGGTGGCGCGCTGGCGGTACTGAGGCCCGAAATGCGGGTATATGTCTTTCCGCTGCCGGTGGCCATGCCGCTGTGGGTAGCGGTGCTGGGCGGCTTCGCCCTGCTCTCATTTGTAGGCGGGGTGGCCTGGCAGGCGCACCTGGGCGGGCTGCTGCTGGGGCTGGCGGTGGGCTATTTCTACCGCCGCAAGGGCTATTAGGCCCGCCTCTCGTCCGCCAGCGCATCTTTCAGGCTTTCGATTTCCCGGCGGAGCTGTTTTTCCTTGCGGATTAAGCCGAAGACCAGCACCGAGATGCCCACCCAGATAACGGCGTAGGCGGCGAAGAGGTAGCTCATGTTATCCATTTTGTCTCCTTAATGCTTCTTTAAGCCTGTTCAGCTGGTACTCGTCCTCTCTGAGATGGTAACGCAGGAAGAGGAACAAGAAGTAAAGGGCGCTGAAAGCGGCGATGGAAACGAGCAGGGTGGCTAGCATTGAGGGCGCCAGCCCCCCTTCGAAAACCACCGCCGAGGGATGGGCGGTGCGCCACAGCTGGATAGCCAGCGCCACCACCGGCACGTCCACGAAACCGATGATGCCCACCACGGCGGCGTAACGGAAACGGCGCTCCTCTTCGCTGACATACGAGCGCACGATAAAATAGGCCACGTAAATCAGCCACAACACCAGCGAGCTGGTCAGGCGCGCGTCCCACGTCCACCACACGCCCCACACCGGCTTGGCCCAGATGGAACCGGTGACGAGCACCAGCGTGGTGAAAACCAGGCCGATTTCGGCAGAGGCGGCAGCCACGAAATCCCAGTGAGGCTTGCGTTTCACCAGGTAAAGGATGCCGGCGATAAAGGTGATGAAAAAGGCGAAAAAGGCCGTCCAGGCCACCGGCACATGAAAATAAAAGATGCGCTGGATGGCTCCCGTTTCCCTGTCCGTCGGGACATACATGAACACCATATACAGCGCTGCCATCATCAGCGCGGCACTCAGCACAAAGGCTATGCGGGTTCTCATGCGCTGCCTCCTTTAAAATGTCTGCCTCTCCCTGCTATTCCTCTATCACGTAGGGGAATATCAGCCAGGGAACGGTCAGGAAAATGGCGTCAAAGGCCAGAATAACCGCCAGCCAGCCGGTGATATCGGACCAGCTTCCGCCGCCCAGGATGACGGCTGAAGCCTCCACGGCACAGATGACCACCGGCACCACGATGGGTAAAAACAGAATCGGCAACACCATCTCGCGCGCCTGCGTGTTGACTGCCAGTGCTGAAAAAAGCGTGCCGACGGCCACGAAACCCAGGGTCGCCGCCAGCGTGACAACCAAAAGCGGTGGCGAAAGCACCGGCAGGTTGAAGAAAAGGGCAAAGACGGGCAGGATGACGGCCTCTATCATCAGCATGAAACACAGGCTGCCCACGGCCTTACCGAGGAAAATCACCTCCCGCCCGACCGGGCAGCCCATCAGACCCTCCAGGCAGTTCTCCTCTTTCTCCGTGATAAAAGCACGGTTCAAGGCCAGCACGCCGGAGAAGGCAAAAGCCACCCACAGGATGCCGGGAGCTACCACGGCCAGCACCTGCTGGTCTCCGGCGAAGGCGAAATTGAAAATCACCAGCACCAGGATTGCGAAGACCAGCACGGAGGAAAAAATCTCGCGGGTACGCAGTTCCGAGACGATATCCTTGCGGGCGATGGCCAGCACGCGTCCCCCAAAATTCATCGGGCGGCCCCCGTGCATTGCCGGTAGGTCTCCTGCAGACCGGGAAGGCTCAGACCCCGGCTGCTGCCCGAGAAGGCCACCCGCCCACGGGCGATAATCAGCAATTCGTCGCAGGCGGCCAGGGCGCGTTCAAAATTATGGCTGGTGAAAATTACCGTACGGCCCGGCAAATCTGAGTCGATGACGTCCCACATCTCATCCAATCCCTGCCGGTCAAGGCCCGTTTCGGGTTCATCCAGCAGCAGCAGGGAGGGCCGGTGCAGCAGCGAGCGCGCCAGCGAAAGGCGCTGCAGCATGCCGCGTGAGAAAGTCGAGACCCGGTCGTGGCGGCGGGATTTCAAGCCCATGGTCTCCAGCAGGCCCTGAATCCGCCCTGAGGAGTCGCTGACGTTGTACATGGAGGCATAGAATTCCAGGTTTTCCTGCGCCGAGAGGCTGGCGTAGAGGTAGCTCTGGTGAGAAAGGAGCCCGATGCGGCCGCGAACCTCTTCGGCGCGGTCCTTCATTTCCATGCCGTCTATCAGGATACGCCCCGAGGTGGGGCGCATCACGCCCGCCAGTAGCTTGATAAGCGTAGTCTTGCCGGCCCCGTTGGGGCCGAGAACGGCCAGCGTTCCGCCGCTCGGCAGGACGAGGTCGATGCCCTCGAGAGCGATAAAACTGCCGAAAGACTTGGCGAGCCCCGTGATTTCAACCGCCGGGCAGGCGTTTTCGGGTTTTTGCATGATATCAGTGTTCATTTTAGCGTTTCAACCACAAAAGAGCCAACCCGGCCAGGGTTGGCTCTTAAAACAGCACGTGGTTATAGTTTCCCCGCGCCAGCCGGTTTTAATCCCCGGCTGAACTCTTGCGCGGCGCCGCGCTGAATGATAGCAGCCCGCCGGCCAGCAGCAGAAAGCCGCCAATCCATATCCAGCTCACCACGGGGTTGACCAGTATGGTGAAAGCGGCGTTCTGGGTATCGTCCCAGTCATCCAGTATGACGTAAATGTCCTCGACCAGATTGGAGCGGATAGCCACCTCGGTCACCACCTGCTGCTGCACGGTGTGGAACCATTTGACCGGACGCAGCTTGCCGGTGATGCGGCCGTTGCGGGTGACATCTATGTCGGCCGTGACGCTCATGCGGTCGGTCGAGGTGTTGGCAATCAACCCGTTGTAAACCAGGGTATAGCCGCTGATTTCGTATGAGTCTCCCACCGCCAGCACTATCCCTTGGCCTTCTTCGTAAACGGACGACCCGGTGATGCCCATGGCCATGACCAGGATGGCGATGTGGACGATATAACCGCCGTAACGCCCGCGGTTAGCGCTGAAGAGGGTTTTAAAGGCCTCCGCGTAACTCCGCCCGGACGCGCGTCGGGCCGAGGCAATATCCGCCCACCATTTTGCCAGGGTGGATACCAGCATGAAAGTGGCGATATAGACGGCGGCCAGCACGTACCATTCCAGTTTACCGGAGATTATGAGCGCCGTTACCGGGATTAGCCCCACCAGCGCCGGCCACAGCAGGCGCCGCCCCAACTGTCGTAAATCCGGCTTCTTCCAGCCT
>CAZPAL010000111.1:0-5801 GCA_964584525.1 uncultured Dehalococcoidales bacterium
AATCTCGGTGACGGTGCCCACCGTCGAACGCGGGTTGCGGCTGGCGCCTTTCTGGTCGATGGAGATGGCAGGGCTCAGCCCTTCGATATAATCCACATCGGGTTTTTCCATGCGCCCCAAAAACTGGCGCGCGTAGGCCGACAGCGATTCCATATAGCGGCGCTGCCCCTCGGCATAGATGGTATCGAAAGCCAGCGAAGACTTGCCCGACCCCGAAACGCCGGTGATGACCACCAGTTTATCCCGCGGAATGGTGACGTCGATGTTTTTGAGGTTATGCTCCCTGGCACCCTTGATGAAGATATGGCTTTGCGGCATATTGTTATTTTAATTGTAACACCGCAGGCTGCCGCCAACAAGCGCGCTCCTCCCGCTGGCAATCACCGGCCTCAGACCCTATAATTAAGCTATGAGCCATGACAGAGACATCCCCGCCCTCAAAGCCCAGGCCAAAGCCGCCATTGAGGCCGACCGCGGCGAACTTGTAGAACTCGGCCTGCGCATCCACGCCCATCCCGAAACCGCCATGCAGGAGCATCAAGCCGCCGCATGGATTTGCCGCATGCTGGAAAAACACGGGTTCAACATTCAAACCGGCATCTGCGATATGCCCACCGCTTTCCGGGCTGTTTACGGTTCCGGGAGGCCGCGTGTCGCTTTCATCGCCGAATACGACGCCCTGCCCGGACTGGGGCATGCCTGCGGGCATAACCTCATCGCCACCGCGGCGGCGGCGGCGGCCATCGGCAGTCTGACTGCGGTGGACAACCTGGGGGGCAGCGTGGCGGTCATCGGCACGCCTGCCGAGGAACTCCAGGGCGGCAAAATCGACATGATAGCCAGAGGCGCCTTTGAGGACATCGACGCGGCTCTGATGGCGCACCCCTCTTCTTACGACTCGGCGGCGGTCAAGGCGCTGGCCTGCGCCTGCTTGTATGTGGAATTCTTCGGGCAAGAGTCCCATGCCGCCGCCCAACCCGAAGAGGGCATCAACGCGCTGGAGGCCATGATTCTGTCTTTCAACGCTATCAACTCGCTGCGCCAGCACATCGCCGGCGGGGCGCGCATCCACGGCATCATCACCGACGGCGGACGGGCGGCCAACATCGTGCCCGGGCATGCCGCCGGCCATTTCCTGGTGCGGGCGGACGACCTGCCCTACCTGGAGAAACTCAAAGGGCGCGTGTTGAACTGCATCCAGGGGCGGCTTCCAGCGGCGCCCGCCTGGAATTCCGCTGGGAAGAAAGGGAATATGCCCCCATGTTCAACCACCCCGAACTGACCGGGCGTTACATGTCCAACATGGCCGAATTGGGGAACGTGGTGCCGCTTTTTAGCCCCGAGTCGTCTTTCGGCAGCACGGACATGGGAAATCTTAGCCGGCACGTGCCCGCGCTGCACGCCGAGGTGGCCGTAGCCACTGCCGGCACCGGCGTGCATACCCCGCGCTTCGCCGAACTGGCAGGCGACGAGGCCAGTTTCGTTCCCATGCTGCGCTCAGCCGCCGGCTTGTCCATGACCGCCATCGACCTGCTGGCCGACCCTTCATGCCTGAAGGCAGCGGCAGGTGGAACATGCTGAACACGCCCCGCGCCGCTTCGATTTCCTCTTTAGCCGGTCTGATATATTATATGATACAGCAGTCCAATTCGACTATTCGATTCATCTGAGCATGTCATATTTTCTGGGTATTGACGTTGGTTCGGTTTCCACCAAGCTGGCTGCGCTCAACGCCGGCCGCAGTTTGCTGGCGCAGGCAAGGGTGCCTACGCGGGGGGAGCCGCTGGCGGCTGTCAGCGCCGGTTTGGCCGAACTGAGAGCGCAACTACCCGCCGGTTCGCCCCTATCGGTGGCCGTCACCGGCAGCGCGCGCCGGCTGGTAGCCGGGCATTTCGAGGCCGACCTGGTGAAGAATGAAATCAGCGCCCAGGCCGCCGGCGGCCTGCATTACTTCCCCGGCGCCCGGTGTATCATCGAAATCGGCGGGCAGGACAGCAAGATTATCCTGCTTGACTCCGGATTGATGACCGATTTCGGCATGAACACAGTCTGCGCTGCGGGCACCGGCAGTTTTCTGGACCACCAAGCCCAGCGCCTGGGGCTGAGCCCGCAGGAATTCGGCAGCCTGGCTGCAGCCAGCCGCAATCCAGTTCACATCGCCGGCGGATGCACTGTTTTCGCCGAGTCGGATATGATACACCGCCAGCAGAGCGGAGACAAACTGGAAGACATCATCTACGGTCTATGCCGAACGCTGGCGCAAAATTACCTCACCAGCGCCGCCGCCGGCAAGGAAATTGAACCCCCGGCGGTCTTCCAGGGGGGGCTGGCCCGTAATCACGGCATGGTGCGCGCCCTGGAGGAAATTTTAGGTTTCCGGCTGCTTATTCCGGAACACCCTGAGCTTACTGGAGCCGTGGGAGCATCCCTGCTGGCTATCGAAGAATGCCGTAATCCGGACGGCCGGACCGTGCCGCCGGCGTGCCAAGGAGTTGAATGAAAATCGCCGTTGATGCCATGGGGGGTGATTATGCCCCGGTAGAAATCGTCAAAGGGGCTGTTAAAGCGGCCCGGGAATATAAATGCGAAGTCGTGCTGGTGGGTAAAAAAGCCGTGCTGCACGTGCTGGCCGGCAAGCACCTCAAACAGCTCAAGATGAGCATTGTGGATGCCCCCCAGGTCATCACTTTCGACGAGCACCCCATTGAGGCGCTGCGCAATAAACCCAGGTCATCCATCGTGATGGGAATCAACCTGCTCAAACAGGGCAAGGTTGATGCCTTCGTTTCGGCCGGTTCGACCGGTGCGGTCTTCGGCGCGGCGCTCCTCACGCTGGGTAAAAGCCGCTGGGTGGAACGCCCTGCTATCGCCAGCATCATCAACCTGGGGCAGAACGTGATGCCCTTCATGCTGGTGGACGCCGGCGCTAACGCCGATTGCCGCGCCCATCATCTGCTGCAATTCGCCCTCATGGGCAACCTTTATGCCCAGCGCATCTTCGGAGTTGAAAGCCCGCGCATAGGGCTACTGTCCAACGGCAGCGAGGAAACCAAGGGCAACCGGCTGGCGGTGGAAACCCACCAGTTGCTCAAACAGAGCGGGCTCAATTTTATCGGCAACATAGAAGGCAACGACATAGCGCACAGCCGGGCGGAAGTGGTGGTGACGGACGGCTTCACCGGCAACATCCTGCTCAAGGCGGTGGAAGGACTGGGAGAATCGCTCATCAAGCTCAAGCCGGTACACGGCAGCCTGACCAACCAGCGCATCACAGGGCGCGCCTTGCTGGCGGACGTGGGCATGAGCTTTCTCATCAAGGGCATGGACTACAGCGAATACGGCGGCGCCAGCCTGCTGGGAATCAACGGTAATGTCATCATTTCTCACGGACGCTCCAAAGCCAAAGCCATCAAAAATGCCATCGGGCTGGCCAGGCGCAGCGCCGAAAGGGATGTTCCCAAATTCATGAACGAGGTGAAATATGAACCCCCAGCCGCAACCGTATGATGTATTGATAATCGGGGCAGGTCCCGCCGGCCTGGCCGCCGCCATCTACGCCTCCCGTGACCGCCTGAAGACTCTGCTGGTCGAGCGCGGCCTAGTTGGCGGCATGATTAACGAAACTGAAAAGCTGGATAACTACCCGGGATTCCCGGACGGTATCGGCGGCATGGAACTGACCACCCTCATGTACAAGCAGGCGCAAAAATACGGCGCCGAGGATATCAACGCGGCGGTGGAAGCGCTGGAAGCGGGCAAAGGCAAAACGTTCACCGTCAAAACTACCGACGGCGATTTTGGCGCCAGGGCGGTTATCGTAGCCGGGGGCTCCGACAAACAAAAACTGGGCGTGCCCGGAGAAAAAGAACTGACCGGCCGGGGCGTGGCCTACTGCGCTACCTGCGACGCCCCTTTCTACACCGGGAAACGGGTGGCGGTGGTGGGCGGCGGCGACACAGCGCTCTACGAGGCGATTCACCTGGCCAAATTCGCCGTCAAAGTGACCGTCATCCACCGCCGGGGGGAACTGCGGGCAACGCCCGTGGTCCAGGAACAAGCCAGAAAAGAACCGCGCATCGCGTTCCTGCTCAACAGCCAGGTCAGCGCGGTGCAGGGCAAAGACTCGGTGGAAAAGCTGTTGCTGAAACATTCGCAAACCGGAAAAGAAAGCTCGCTTGAACTGGACGGGGTTTTCATCGCCGTTGGCCTCATCCCCAATACCGGTTACCTCAAGGGGCTGGTTGAACTGGACGAGCAGGGGATGGTGATGGTGAACGACCTCATGCACACCAGCCTGCCCGGGGTTTTTGCCGCTGGCGACATCCGGCATAATTCCATCCGCCAGGTCGTTTCGGCGGTTTCAGACGGCGCGGTGGCCGCCATCAGCGCCAAACACTGGATAGGATAAACCCCCTTCCCCCGACCCGCAGGTTTTGCGGCCCGTCGCTGCCTTAGCCGTGCAGCGGGGTTCCGCCTTGTGTATAATATGGTATCCAATCGAAGGGGTTAAGCCTATGAAAGTCCTTTTCCTTAAAGATGTTCCCAACGTTGCCAGGAGCGGCGAAATCAAGGAAGTTGCCGACGGCTATGCCCGGAACTTCCTCATTCCACTCAAAAACGCGGTAGCGGCCACCCCGGACGTGCAGCGCCAGTACGAAGCCCGCCAGCGAGCCGAGAAAAAACAGGTAGCCGAACAGGAAGCCGGCCTGCGCAAACTGGCCGGGCAGCTGGAGGGTAAAATAGTGTCCATCAAGGCTAAAACCGGCGGCGGAACCAAGCTTTACGGCTCCGTCACCAGCGCCGATATCGCCGCCGGGCTGCTGGCAGTAACCGGCATCGACATAGATAAACGCAAAATCGAACTGCCGGACGGCATCCGCCAACTCGGCATGTATGAAGCGGCCATCAAACTCGGGCGTGATATCACCCCCAGAATCAAAATCAAGGTCAGCAGCGAGGAAGACTAGCTATGTCCCCCGAAAAGCTGCCCCCGCACGACCCGGATGCCGAAGAAGCGGTCAACGGCTCGCTGCTCATTGACGGCAAGTCTGTTTACCAGGTGGCCGTCATACTACGCCCGGAAGATTTCCTTTCCGAACCCAACCGCTTCATCTTCCAGGCCTGCCTGACGCTTTACCAGCGTGACGAAGCCATCGACCAGATTACGGTCTCCCAGGAACTGGAACGCCAGCAGCGGCTTGAGAAGTGCGGGGGGGTAGCCTATCTGAACCACCTCATTTCTATCGTGCCGACCTCTCTGGACATCGAGCACTATGCGCGCATCGTGTACCGCCTGTCCATCATGCGCCAGCTTATCTCCGCATCGGACAAAATATCAGAGCTGGGTTACGACGCCAACCCCGATATCAGCGACACCCTCAACAAGGCCGAGGACGTGCTGTTCAGGTTACGCACCGAGCGCGGCAGGCTGGATTTCGTGCCCATTAAAAACATCCTCGACAAGTACTTCGAGGTGCCTCCTCCCCCCGAAGAGGGCGTCATACAGAAGTTGCCGCATGTCTATACCGGTTTTAACGGGCTGGACGAGTTGCTGGGAGGCATGCAACGTGACGACCTTGTGATACTGGCCGGGCGCCCCAGCATGGGCAAAACCTCACTGGCGCTCAATATCGCGCGCAACGCCGCCATCGAACAGGGAGCCTGCGTGGCTATCTTCAGTCTTGAAATGTCCAGCGAGTCATTGGTGCAAAGACTGCTTGCCAGCGAGGCCGAAGTGAACTCCAAACACATGCGGCTGGGGCTGAACACACCGGAAGAGGAATCCGCCATCATGGAAGCAC
>CAZPAL010000112.1:0-3917 GCA_964584525.1 uncultured Dehalococcoidales bacterium
GATAAATCGGAGGGAGTGGCTGGCCATGGTTTGCCATCGGCCTGGTGAATTCCAGGATGGAGGCCAGGTCGTCGGGGGTGTTTTCCATCGGGGTCCCGGTCAGCGACCAAGCCCTGCGCCGAGGACTCAGCTTGCATTTCAGGCTAATATCCGAATCCCGGTTTTTTATTTTCTGGGCTTCATACAGCACAACAACGTCCCAATAGTATTTGCGCGGCGGGGACACCGGATTGTCGGTCAGGTCGGAGCGCAGCGACTCATAGCTGGTCAAGAATACCTGGGCGCAGGCATGCCATTTAAAATTCCGTTCGTCAATCGAGCCATATATGGTGGATAGGACAAGCTCGGGCGCAATCAGGCGCAAGTCACGGCGCCATTGCGGGATGAGGCTGGCTGGCGCTACTATTAAAGTACGCTCGATTTGTTTTTTATAGAACATGATACGGATAGCCGCTATTGCTTGAAGAGTTTTCCCCAGCCCCATATCATCCGCCAGCAACAGTGCCTCACGGGTGATAAGTTGCTGGATGCCTTCGACTTGATAGGCGAAAGGGCGGATAGCCCAATCGAGCAGCGCCAGTTCCGGCAGGAGCGGCTTTGAAGGAAGTTGCAATACGCGGGCTACGCGCATTTCCAGTGACCCCGGTTCCGGTGATTCCACGCCAAGTTTGATTCCTTGCCAAATTTTCCCCTCGACCGTGTTAGTAATCAACCCAGCCACCGCGATGCTACCGGCTTTCAGCCCGTTTTTTGTCGAACAAGAAGTGCCAGGCACGACGACGCTCACGCCTTCAAGCCGGCCACCGGTCAGCGCCGGTTTTTGAGCGGGGATTGAGGCCCCAGAAGGGACTTCCAATGGCGTGCTATTAAAACGCATGGGTATGGAATACTTCAGCTCGACCACGCGGCGAAAGATACCCAGCCAGCGCGCTTTAGGAAGCGACCAACCCCCACGCAGCCGGTACCACCTCATCGTAGTCATGCTCTACGGTTCGGATTTATCAAAAACTTCGGCCAAACCTTTAAGGATGCGTTCAAACGGCTCTATCAACAGATCGCGTTCGGACAGTTTTTCAAGCAACCGGGCTTCCATGGAGCCCTTAGCCGGCGGAGACGGACACCAGAGCAGTTGCAGGCCTGGATGGCGGGGGACGTTCTGCTGAGTTTCTTTTTCATGCGGTCGGCATCCTTCGGCGCCCGGGATAATGCGACATGTCGGAACCTCGGTTTCGATTTCCTCACAGAAGATGTGAGAACCGATTTCGGCACCCAAGCAGAAAATCAGTCTCGGTGCTTGTGGGCAAAGGCTGAACAGGGAAGTGACCACGCGCCGTGCGGCGCTTCGTGCAATCTCATTTTTATTCCAAAGAAACGTGCCGGGGATTTGAACGCTGGTGTAGGTAAACTCTTCGGGTTCCCCATGACAGTTAATCATAAAGAGCGCCCCGCGGAAAATGGCTCCTTTCTGCTCAATCCTTAAAAAACCGGCCAAACCCAGTTCGGCGATTTCACCTGCGACACGATATGGAACAGCCATCAGCGCCGCCCCTTATTGCCGGATTGTATTTTCTTCATCGTTACCGCTCTCTTCCTGAGCTTCCAGTTCCGTGTCTTCGCTGTAGTCGGGATTCAAAAGGGATACCTCGATATCCGGTTGATACTCGGGGTATAGCCTTTTCAGGTCCCACTCGGTTATCCAGCGTTTGATGTGCTGGCGCATGCGTGAGGTCATGTCCGGTTGGTTAAAATTGTCCGGAGGTGACCAGTTATAAGCCTGCTGATATACGCCGCGTAGTTTTTGGTATGAGCGATACAGCGTTTCGCGATCCATTTTCTCGAGGACGTGTTTTTTCCTGATCAGGCGCATACCTGCTTGCGCCCGGCTCCCCAGCAGGGATTCGTCGGCGCCGGTGTCGCTCAGACTCCGAAGCTGGATTTTTTCCTCGTCGTCTTTTCCTTCCAGAACGATGGATTCAAAATCGGCAGAGATTGAAAACACGCTGGTCAAACCTGGAAGCGTATCGCCATCGATTTTACCCAACAGCCTGGCAAATTCGGCGTAGGATTTCACGCGTTGTTTGAAAGAGTACCTTCCCATAAGTTCCATCTCGTCAGCCAGTATTACCCACCCGGCATATCCGGCAGCCATCATCAGGCGCGGAACGAAGAGAAACCTTTGCCTGGCGGCTTCTTTGACCGACAGCTTGTCGATTTTATATGCCACACCCTGCCCGCAATCTTTCAGAAATCTTTTCAATTCTCCCTGCTGCAGCCTGTCGCCAGCCCAAAATCTTATCATTTGTTCCTGTATTGCCTGGTCACGGTGTGCGTATTCGAAAAGATACAGTGAGGCGCCGAACCATTCACTCAATCCCGTGTTTCCGCCTTGCAACCACAGGAAAAAATCACGGTACTGCTGGCTGTCGAAATTGAGCTGGCTGGCGATGTCAGTCATGGCTGAACCTAGAATTCCGGGCACCCGGGCTGCTTCTATGGCTGCCCGGAATACCTTCCCGGGGTCATATAAAGGGGTTTCTTTGCTTATCACGATCTTGCTACAGACGAAGTTGTTTTCCAGCGCCACGTGTTTGAAGTATTCAAGCAGGTGCGACTTACCATTACCAAAGTCACCGGCAATCAGCAACCCCGGCAATTGCTCACCGCTTTGGAATACACCAGGAGCATTGGCCAGTTTTTCCCTGAATATCCCTTCCAGTTTGGCTTGAGAACTGCCCATTACGCGCACTGCATCACGGTTGGGTACCCCAGCCCGCAGAGCTTCTATGGCCTTGCGATTCTCTGTTGCAGGATTAGTAACCATTCTGTCCTCCCTGTTCATGGCGTTTATGACCTAGACGGTGAACCGGACCAGCGGAGCCAATGGGTTGACCAGCCTCTTGTCGTGCACTTCATCCCAGATGCGCAGTTTCAGCGCGTCGTAGCTGCCTACTCCGCGCTTGTCGTCCAATTCGACGAACCGTTGTGGAGCAATCACCGTAATAAAGCAGTGCCCGGCTTCGTCGGTGCTGTCGATAAATTGCCTTAGAACCTCGAAACAATCCATGACGGCCGAGGTGCTGTAATAAAATGACCCGTCTGGCTCCCGCAAGCGGTCTTGAGTGTAGCGGGAAATATCGAGAACCAGCACCAAGCCGTTATAGCCACATAAACGCAGCCACCTGGCCAGTGAATACAACATGTTTCGCCCGTTTACGCGACTTATTTTTTGATAGATGAAGGCGCTTTTAAGTGTTGAAATCAGGCGCAGTTCGCCCCTTAGCCATTCCTTGACCGCCAGATAAACATGTTCGTGAACCTCATCGCAATCCAGTTGCCTGCGGCAGAGATGCATCATGGCAATGCGAAACTCCTGTGTCATGGCGTAGTCCTTGAACAGGTGTTTTTCGAGCCGGGTGTTGATTGCCGGTCGCATGTCGCGCGGGGCATATCCGTTCAGCATGGCCAGGTTATCCAGAGTGAAATCACAGTCGTTTTCCGGAACGTTATACTGCTGATTCAGCATAGCGCGCATAAAGCGCAGCGCCAGCGCATCCCAATCGAGTTGCCTGGCTACCTGGAAGAAGATTTGTTCGATGAAGTGGATTTTGGTCTGCTCAGCACTTACCGCCGTATATATGAAGCCCGCATCGCGCGCCAGACCTGATAACCCTTCCCTGACCTCGGTCAGGGTGGATTCGTTCCTAACCACCGCAAATTTTACCGCCGCCCCGCCTTGCTTGATGAAATCATCCAGGTAATCGCTCTTTACGGCTGACAACCATTCGGAAGGACTAATGTTCTGTTCCATCGCTATTTTGCCTCGGGCGTGAAAGAGATTCCATAATACAATCTAACCTCGCCGTGCTCGTTGACGATACTCAAAGTGCGGCTTGGATTTTTGGTGCCTGTGCTGGCAA
>CAZPAL010000112.1:3927-5667 GCA_964584525.1 uncultured Dehalococcoidales bacterium
ATTTTGGCTCCTTTCCTGGTGGATGATATCTCCGACCTGTCCAGGAGGAAGATGTCCCGCGTGAACTCCTGGCGGGTATATTCTCTGGCCTGCCCAGGCATCAAGGTAAATAGTTCGTAAATCTCCAGCAGAGAAATGGTGGTGTTGGTCAGGGACAAACCCTTGCCCTTGAGCAGAATGGCTTTTTCGTAGGCGTCATGCAGCGCTTCGATATAGGCTTCGGGCTTGAAGCGAGGCGGTTTCTTTTGCATGATTTTAAGAATATCCACCAGCACCGAGGGCCGGATGCGCTTTTCGGTCGTCTTGTCGATTTTCACCGCTTTTTCCGCTGGCAGCACCTTGACCAGCACCGGGAAGGAGAACAGGCGTTCATCTCGTTCGATGATACGCATCCCTTTCTGCTCTCCCAACGCCACCACTTCCTTGAAGAAAGCGTCGCCAGCCAGGTAGGTTTCGATGTCGAAATCCCATCCGTCCCTGGCCATGGCTACTTGCTGGCGCAGGAGTTGTTCCGCTTTTTCAGTCTCGCTCATTGCAGTTTGAATTTCTTTAACCTTCCCGAGCTTAGCGGCAGTATAGAATTTTTTAAGGGCTTGCACTGCTCCATGAGCCGCCTTAAGCGCATTCATAGCGTCGGCTTCCGTCCTGGCAAGGGATTGTTCCAAGCTGGGTGATACCGTTTCCGTCATAGTTTCTCCTTCATTTAATATTTAACCCTAATGCAGCCACATTGAGCTTGTTTTTCCATTTTACCTGGTAATTCAACTTCTCCATCAGAATATTTTCAATATCCTTGCTATGCAGATTGGATTCACAGGTTGTTATCAGCTGCCCAGGGAAGTTGCTTCGTACCAGGTATTTTTGTTTTCCCAGGGTCTGCTTCAGCGCAGGCAGCAGGTTCTGGTCAATATTGTCGAAAATCCTCGGCATATATATTCCTTGTCCCGAATGTTTCGGCCATTCTATACCAGCCTTGAGTATAAGGCAATAGCGCGACAGTTCACCAACAACAAGCCCCGCTAAACTGTCGCGACCCCATGCTATCAAGCGGAAGAAGGTCTTGGGTTGGCGCGGAAAGCGGAATGCTTGAATTTTTAGGCTTGCTTTTTATCACACTTTTACTGGCCTTGCTTGCGCCCTCGCCGAAATCCGCCCTGCGTTCATCAAGCATTCCAGGATGGTGCCCAAAAACCCATAACTTCCTTTTTTGAACGCCGGTCCGAGACGCATTTGACAAGCGCACGCGCCACAGGTATCATCCCAATACCCGGTCGGGCAGACCGGCTGGTGCGTCACAATTTATCGGTTTGACCATCGCGCCAATCAATCCAAACAATAAATACAGGGGAGACCAACACATGTTAAAACGCAATCTGTGCCTTATTTCAATGTGCCTTCTGGCCGTCACGCTGGCCGGCACTTCCTGCAAAACCGCTCAAACGACGGTTACAAGCATGACAGCCACACCCACTACAACCACGACCAGCCAGGCAAGCAGCACGACGTCGGCAATCTCAACCACCACATCAACTGCGCCGACTTCCAGCCAGACGACCGCCACCACTCAACCCGTCACCACCCCCAGTATCCCCGCTACTACGACTTCGAACACCCCTCCCCCCACCAGCACCCAACCCCCAGCCACTACCACCACACCCGCACCCGCCACGCCCTTCCCGTGCGACTTGATAGACTACCCGGACCACATCTGGCCTACCTATCAATTGAAGCAGGGCGACA
>CAZPAL010000113.1:0-5595 GCA_964584525.1 uncultured Dehalococcoidales bacterium
TCAGTTTAATTCAGCGTTGAAATGCGCTGATGATTTTATCCAGATTTTCGGTAAGGATAATTTTTATTTAGAGCTGCAAGAGAATAAGATTCCAGAACAAGCTATTTGCAATAAGGGGCTGTTAAAAATTGCAAAGGTATCAACTTTGAGATGGCGGGAATAGGACGCCGATTAGGCATAATTGTTATATTTTAACAATCGATTTGATAAATATTTGAGCATTTATAATTATAATGGAAGCAGTAGTTGTGGCGGGTTGAGGGCAATGGGGACACCAAAAGAGAAAATACTTATCGTCGAAGACGAATCGACGCTGCTCAGGATTATCAGCATCAAGCTTAAGGTCAGCGGCTACGAAGTCTATACGGCGTCCAGCGGGAGCGAGGCCTTGCGGTTGATAGAAGCTCATCGGCCGGATTGCGTGCTGCTGGACATCATCATTCCAGACCAGGATGGGTTGGAAGTACTGCGCCGTTTAAGGGCTAAATCCAGCCTGCCGGTAGTGGCTTTCAGCGCCAGGCCCGACAACGCCCGCAGCGCCATCGAGATGGGCGCCGACGTGTTCATGACCAAGCCGTTTGACATGGATTCACTGCTGGCTGCAATTCAGGGCATCATCAAGTGCCCGGGGGTCAATCCGGTCCGCTAGCGGGCGCGCCAAGCGGTATGGTGAATTTGAAAGTGGCGCCGTCTCCGAGGGCTGACTCTGCCCAGATGCGACCGCCGTGGGCTTCCACCAGACGCTTGCAGACTACCAGTCCCAGCCCGATGCCCTTCACCTGTTCTTCGGCGCGCAAGCGGTTGAATGGCTCGAAAAGAAGCCCGAGGTCAGCCTGTGCTATCCCCGCGCCCTGGTCGCTGACTCCAATGGTAAGATTATTATCATCCCGAATAGCTAGCACGCTGACCCTCCCGTTTTGGGAAGAGTATTTAACAGCGTTATCAAGCAGATTGCACAGGATGCGTTCCAGCCTTTCAGGGTCGATGTAAATCCGCGGCAGGTTTCCTGGAACGTCCATCTCTACCTTTCTGCCGGGATAGCGCTGCAGGATTTTGTTAATCGAAGCCCTGATTATTTCCGCGGCATCTATGTCCTTCTTTTGCAATTTGAGACGGCTGGCCTGGTGCCGGGACAACTCCAGCATATTCTCCAGCATGTTGTCCAGGGAACGAGCGCCCCACAGAGCATCTTCGAGCAACGCTTGGCGGTCTTGCGGGGATACCCGCTCGTCCATGGTGGTTTGAATAGCCCCCGTGATTACCGTCAGCGGAGTGCGCAGTTCATGGGAAACCATACCGATGAAATCATCCTTGAGCTGTTCGACACGCTTGCGTTCGGTGATATCACGGGCGGTACCCTGGGCGGCGACAGGTTTGCCCTCGCTGCCGAAAATCAGCGTGAGCATTATTTCTATCCAGATGACCCGGTCATCCTTGCGTATATAACGCAAGATGAAGGAGTGGTTCTGTACCTGTTCCAACTGGTTTAAAATCGAATCCAGTTCCGGCCGGTCTTCAGGATGCACCAATTTGCGTATCATCTGCGGGTCGGCGTAGTGTTCTTCCGGAGTATAGCCGGTGATTCCGGTGACCGAAGGGCTGATGTACTCGTAGCACGGCTGAGGAGCCAGGCGGTAGCGGAAAATGATGTCGCTGGAGTTATCGGCCAGCAACCTGAAGAGGCTTTCACTCTCACTAAGCGCCTGATTGACCCGGTTCAAATCCTGGAACAGCACGGCGATGGGCTGCTGGAACCCGGTAATCAGGATTGCTTCATAGATAAGGTAAAAAGCCACGATTTTCAGCAGGTGACCAATCATGTTGAAGGTGCCGAAGACGCTGACGTATTGGGTAAAAGCCAGTTCGCTCAGTACGGTGACGAAAATGGCTATCAACATCAGCCACAGCACCCGGGGGGTGAAGGCGGCGCGTTTCCGCCACAGGGCGACGGCTGCCAGCAGAAAAACGACACTGATAACGTATTCGCTGATTATCTTGAAGGGCGTCAGCCCGCTGCTCTCCATATAAGTAACCGGAAATGCGCCCAGAAAGATTGAAAGCAGTAAAAGCGAAGTGACTATCAGGTAACCCGAAAAGATGAAGCGGGGCCTTAAACGCTTTTCCATCAGCAGCGGAGCCAGCAGAAAACTGCCGGCTTGCAGGTAACGGGCGGCAATCCACAGCGAGGTCGGCAGATTGGAGTCAATGCCGGTAAAGACACTCATTCCCTGATATGACAGGGTATGCAACAGGTCGATGATGGCGCAGCACAGCAGTGCCATACCGATGATAAGCAGGTAATTGCTTTTCATCAGGTGGCGCGCGTTCCAGGCATAGATAAAAACGGCCGCCGCCACCACTATACTGAAAAGTTCGGCGATGCTGTGGAACAGCAGGTAGCTGTGCCATCGGGTGAGCGCGATAGCGGCCAGCACCAGTATCCCCAGGGCGATGGTAAAAACCGTTCTGCTCAGTGGTTTCACTTCTCCGTCCCCTTCGCCAGCAGAGTACTATTATGGGATATTATAGCTTCTTTTATGAAGATTACAAGCCTCAATTCGGGGGCGGTGTAGCTTCCTTCGGGCGACTTCCCCAGCGGTCAATCACCGGCACCGGCTGAGGTACATGCATATCGCCCCGCAGGCCGCCACATTCAGAGATTCCGCCCTTTCGGTCATTATGGGAATTCTGAGGCGGTACCGGCAAATATCCAGCAGGGGTTTAGAGAGGCCTACCGCCTCATTGCCCAGCGCCAGTACCAGTCCCCGCGGCTGTGTTAATACGCTGGTGTCGGTGCCTGCCGACAGGTCGGCGGCAACCAGCGTAAATCCTCTCTGTTTCAGTTCGAGCGCCATCTCCAGATAACCGCCGTTCTTTCTGAGCCACAGCGAGAGCGCCGCGCCGGCGGATGATTGCACAACCTTGGGCGATAGCGGGTCTGCACAGCGGTCGGACAGCAACACCCCCTCGTAACCGAAGGCTGCGGCGGTGCGGATGAGCGTGCCGATGTTGCCGGGGTCCTGTACATCTTCAAGTAAAAGCACATTCCCCGCCGCAACGGGAGGCAGGCAACGGCTGTAGATGTCGGGGGAAAATGATACCAGTGCTGCTATCCCCTGGGGAGTGGCGGCATAGCTTACGGCACGCATCTGCGCGCCGGTCAGCAAGCGCATGGGGTATGCGCCGAATCCCGGCTGCTCCTCGACGGCCAGAATTTCGACGATGGCATCCGGCCGGGAGAGCATTACCTGGCGGATAGCCCGCTCCCCCTCCAGCATGAAAACACCGGCTTCAATGCGGCTGTCCCTTTCAGCCAGCGCGCGATACCACTTGAGCGGTTTTAGCGGGTGTTTATTCTCCAGAGGCATACCGCACCTTCCTTGCGGGCGTCGCGCGCGGGCTTGAGGCGGCGCTGTCTCCCGCCAGACAGCCGGTTGAAAAAGCAGCCTGCAGGTTGAAGCCGCCCGTGTCGGCGTCGATGTCCAGCACCTCACCGCAAAAATAGAGCCCCTTCACAAGCCTGGATTGCAAGGTGCGGGGGTCTATTTCATCGAGGGACACTCCGCCGGCAGTGACGATAGCGGCTTCCAGCGGCAGCGCCCTGCGAATGTTGAAGCGCAACCCTTTGAGCGCCATCGCCAGCCTGTCTTTGTCTGCGGAATCTATCTGGAAGCCATTTTTACCGGGCGCGATACCGGACAACTCTATCATCGGGTCAATCATTTTTTGCGGCAGCAGCTCATGCATGATGTTACGGAATGTCTTTTTACCGCCGGCGTCGAAATCCCGCTGAAGGCGTTCCCTGAGTCTGGATAGTGTCAGAGCCGGCTTGAGGTCAATCGAAACGCTCACCGGCCCCTCGGCCAGGGCGTCAACCACCGCCAGGCTCATCTGCAGCGTGACAGGACCGCCGATACCGAAATGGGTCATCATCATCTCGCCCTGACGGCTTTCAATAACCGGAGCCTTTGCCGGACGACCGGTGATGCCACGCCCACTGTCACGGGCCGGAGTGGCGGATACCTCGATACTATCAGCCGTACCGCGCCAGGCGGTCAGGCGCACGTTTTTAAGGCTCACGCCCTGCATGCTTTTAGCCCGCTCGACCTCATGCACGACCAGCGGTACCAGCGCCGGCCGCAGTTTAACCAGGGTGTGTCCCAATGCGGCGGCTATACGGTAGCCGTCGCCGCTTGAACCGGTAACGGGATAAGAAGCGCCGCCGGCTGCCAGTATGACCGCCTCAGCCGTGTACGTCCCCTGGGGGGTTTTAACAGCGCTGACCGCGCTATCACAGGTGTCCACACCGGTGACGATTTCGCCGGTCCTGAGGGTTACGCCACGCTCCTTCAGATGGCGGAGCAGGGCATTCACCACCTCGGCAGCCTGGCCGGACGCCGGGAAAATGCGGCCGCCGCGTTCAGTGACGGTGCTCAATCCCTGTCGGGCCAGCAGGGCCAGCAAATCTTCGCGGAAGAAACGTTTGAAAGCGGGATAAAGGAAACGCCCGTTAGCACCGTACATGGGGATGAAGTCCTCGAGGGAGGCGCTGTTGCTCAGGTTGCAGCGGCTCTGCCCGCTGATGAGTATTTTACTGCCTGCCCCACTCATTTTTTCCAGCAGCACTACGTCTGCGCCCTGTCCGGCAGCCTGCCCGGCGGCCAGCATGCCGGCGGCTCCGGCTCCGATGACGACCACCCGTTTTTTAGACATGGGTCTGATAACGACCGTCCGGGCGGCCTGGCGTTTTGTGTTGTCCGGGAAGAATTCCGGCGGTGGCGAATTCGTCTGCGCTCACCAGGTTAAGATACAGCACGGCGGCTCGAATGGCAACTAGACGGCGGGGCCGCCGCTGCCGCCCGGGAACACCTCGCCGGTTTTACTCAGCAACGTTTCCCGGTCGAATGGCTTGGCGATGCAAACGTATTTGCCTTAGCGCAGGAATTCGCGCGTGGTCAGGTCCGAGATTCGGAGGGATTACCAGCGCTTGCAAGAGTCCCTTACACAGTGCAATCTTAAGGGTTATTCAGGGCATGCCGGGAAAGCTGTTACCGGCTCCTGTGTTAAACCTCATTTAGCGCCAGGGTAAAATATTGATGTATAATGCTGGGCTATACGGCCAATGCCGGATGAATACGGATAAATACCCGTGGAGACCAGATTGAATCAGGGAAACCCAATAACCCCGGAAGACCCGAAAAAGCTTAAAACACGCCTGCTGAATATGGCCAGGTGGCCCGGCATCAAGGTCGGGCAGGCAAAAAACCGGATTATCAAGATACCTTTTTTCGGTTTCATTTACAACGTGCTGGAAAACATGGGGCTCGACGGAGCGTCGGAAGTGGTTGGCTCTATCGCCTATTATTCCATTTTATCGCTGTTTCCGATGCTGCTGGGGGTGATTTCCCTGCTTGGCTTCTTTCTGCCATCCGCCACTGTGCAGGAACAGATTTTCAGATTTATCGAGACCAACCTGCCGGCAGCTGAAGACCTGATACGGCTTAACATAACGGCTATCATCCAGGCCCGCGGGACGCTGGGTATCGTCAGCCTGTTCGCGCTGTTTTGGTCGGCCAGCGACATGGTCTACGCTGT
>CAZPAL010000114.1:0-5440 GCA_964584525.1 uncultured Dehalococcoidales bacterium
CAGTCATTTACCGGCGGGTAACCTTTAAGCATTCAATTTCGCGGCCAGGGTGGATTTGAGTTCGGACACCGGCAAGCGGATTTGGGTCATGCTGTCCCGCTCGCGCAGCGTAACCTGCCCGTCCACCAGCGAATCGAAGTCCACAGTCACGCAGTACGGGGTGCCTATCTCATCCTGACGGCGATAGCGCCGCCCGATGCTCTGGGCTTCGTCATAAGACGCCGGCCAGCACTGGCGCAATGAAGAATAGATTTCGCGCGCCAGTTTAGTGAGGGGCTCTTTTTTGCTGAGGGGCAGCACCGCCGCCTTAAAAGGGGCTATGGCCGGGTGCAGTTTAAGCACGGTGCGGATTTCATCTTTGTCCGGCTCCTCGGTGTAAGCCTCGCACAGGAAGGCCAGCACGGAGCGGTCCACGCCGGCGGAGGGTTCGATGATGTAGGGAACGATGGTTTCCTTGCTTTCCTCGTCGAAATAGCTCAGCCCCTTGCCGCTGAATCTGGCATGTTGGGTGAGGTCGAAATCACCCCGGTTGGCCACTCCTTCAAGTTCGCTCCAGCCCATGGGGAAAAGGTATTCCACATCCGAACAGCAGCGCGCGTAGTGGGCCAGGTCTGCTCCTTCATGCGCCCTGAGCCGCAGGTTGGCCGGATTGATGCCCAGTTTCAAATACCAGTTGAAGCGTTCGTTCAGCCAATATTCGAACCACTGCATGTCGCTGCCGGGCCTGACGAAGAATTCGAGCTCCATCTGCTCGAATTCCCGGCTGCGGAAGATGAAGTTGCCGGTGGTGATTTCATTGCGGAAGGACTTGCCCTGCTGAGCGATGCCGAAGGGCAGCTTCTTACGGGTGGTATTCAGCACGTTCTCGAAATTGACGAAGATGCCCTGAGCCGTTTCCGGACGCAGGTAAACCACCGCTGCTTCATCTTCCACCGGTCCCATGAAGGTTTTGAACATCAAATTGAATTGCCGCGGCTCGGAAAGCGCGCCTGAACATTGCGGGCAGCCAGGTTCGGTCAGTTCGTCGGCACGGAAACGCAGGTTGCAGCGCTTGCATTCCACCAGCGGGTCGGAAAAGCCAGCCAGATGCCCGCTGGCTTCCCAGACGCGCGGATGCATCAGGATGCTGGTATCCAGCCCCACCACGTCGTCACGGCCCTGCACATTGGCCTGCCACCAGGCCTGCTTGACGTTGCGCTTCATCTCCACGCCCAAGGGCCCGTAATCCCAGCAGGAGGACAAGCCGCCATAGATTTCGCTGCTGGGGAATATGAATCCGCGCCGCCTGGCCAGGGAAACGACTTTTTCCATCTTGCTCTTATCGATTGTTTCGGTCAACCCTATACTCCTTAAGCACCCGATTCCCGGGCCTGTTTAAATACCTGAACGAAAACGAATAATATCACCAGGCTGCCTAGTCCCACTGTAATGAGCGAGAAAATCCAGGGGGTCATGATATGGCTGCCCTGCAGCGCGTAAAAAGAGGAGTCCAGCAGGATGAACGCCAGGATTATCTGCGGCAGAGCCAGCATGTTGGTCATCAGCCAAATCATGCCGTGCACGTTGAAAGCCAGCGCGCTCCTGGCAAGCATGTGGCGGCCGAAAGCAACGATACCGGAAGCCAGCCCGACTACGGCCAGCGTAATTAAAAGCTGAGCGCCCAGCATGACGGCGGTAAAGGCGGCTTTAGGCAGAAAGGAGGTGGGCGCGCCGGCGCTGCCGAAACGGTAAGCCACGCTCTCCGGTAGGGTCGGATGCACGATGGCCGCCACTGCCAGGCAGAAAAGGAAAAGAAAGACGGAGATGGCGATATAGCTCCAGCGGAATGGTAAGGCGGAGGCGTCGCCGGGCGGAGGCGCCGTTTTCTGTCCGGCTGATTTCAGCTTTCCGCGCCTCAGCAGCAAGAGTATCCAGATAGCCCCGGCTCCGATTCCAACTCCAAGCGCGAATACGGCAAACGCCACCAGTACCAAAGTAGTTGACATATCTATTTATTCCTGACTGAACATAAAGGCTACCAGCTTTTGGGTATGGATGTCAAAGGTTTGGGGTGAAAATATGCCACTGCATCCTTGCTTGGGGAAATCCTCACAACACGGATTTGGACAGCGAATTGACCGCGGCCATCAGAGTGCTGCTGTCGAAGGGTTTGTTGACGTATGGCAGCAAATTCTTTTCCAGAAATTCACGAACACCGGCCCCCAATGTATCACCGGTGATGAAAATAACCCTGCCGGAAAGTTCCGGGTTCTTCCGCATGGCGCGGGTAAAAAACTCCACTCCCCCCATTTTGGGCATGCGCACGTCCAACAGAACGATGTCGAAACATTTTTCGTCAAGTTCGGCAAGCGCCTGAACGGGGTCGTCAAAGGCTTCCACGGCATGACCGTTTTGCTCAAGGATGG
Organism: uncultured Dehalococcoidales bacterium; assembly: GCA_964584525.1. GTDB lineage: Bacteria > Chloroflexota > Dehalococcoidia > Dehalococcoidales > UBA1222 > CAZPAL01. Next base: position 2,406 of record CAZPAL010000114.1, read on the forward strand.
TCCGAATCAAACGACGGACGCCCTCCTCATCATCCACCACCATCACCCGCAGCGGCTTGAAGCCTTCCGGGGAGGAATGATACGCGGGTGGAGGTGGCTCCATGATTTTTTCGTCCTGGGACGTTACCGGCAAGAGAATAGTTAATTCGGTGCCCTCACCCGGTTGGCTGAGCACGTCGATGCTGCCGCCATGTTCCAGCAGTATGGAACGGGAAAGTGAAAGGCCCAGCCCGGTGCCTTCTCCTACTTCTTTGGTAGTGAAGAAGGGCTGAAAGAGCTTGGCACGGGTCTCGGAGGTCATGCCGATGCCATCGTCTTTGACCACAATCTCGACGTACCCTTCGCCCCGCCTGGTGGTAATCGTCAGCGTGCCTCTATCACCAGCCTTGTTAATGGCATATTCGGCATTGATAATCAGGTTGAGAAGAACCTGCTGTATCTGGCCAGGGTCGACCGTCACCCATGGCAGACCGGAATCGTAACGTTTCACCACCTCAATGTTGCCGGTTTTAAGCACGTATGCCCGTATCTCCAGTGTGCTGTCAATGAGGTCATGGATATTCACGCTGGTGCGCATCGGCTTGGTCTGGCGGGAAAACATGAGCATGCGTTTGATAATATTTTTCATGCGCCGGCCGCTATCTGCGATAATCTGAACGTTTTCCCGGATTTCCGGCGGCAGGTTTTCGGAAAGCAGCAGTTCGGAAAATCCGATGACGCCGGTGAGAGGATTGTTGATTTCATGAGCGATGCCGGCTGCCATTTCTCCGATGACCGCCAGCCGGTTGGAGACCTCGGCTTTTTCGCGCAGTTGTCGGGCTTCTGCCTCGGCGAGCTTGCGCTCGGTGACGTCGGTGAACATACAGGCGAACTGGCCGGGAGCCGGCCGGAATGCTGTCACCTCGAAATGGCGACCGAACTTGCCGGAATAGTGGTCGAAATGAACCGGCTGGCCGGTGAGCGCTACCTGGCCGTAAGTTTCAATCCAGTGCTTTTCGGTGCCCGGAAGAAGCTCTAGCACGGTTTTACCCAGGATATCTTCAGCTTTCAAACCGGTCATGCGTTCGAAAGCGGGGTTTATCTGCAGAAAGCGGTAGTCCACCGGCCGGCCGTGTTCGTCGCAGATGATTTCATGCAGAGCGAAGCCTTCCAGCATTTCACTAAAGAGCGTCCGGTACTCGCGCTGGGTTTTATTGCGTCCGGTGACGTCCTGCATGGCGCCTATCATGCGCACAGGCTCTTCACCGGCGCCGCGCATGATATAACCGCGGTCTTCAATATCGGCCAGAGAACCGTCTTTGCGGAGAAACCGGTAGTGGTCCGCCCAGATTTCATCCCCGCACTCTATGGCCTGATTGACTCCCCGCCAGATACGCGGGCGGTCTTCCCCGTGGATATGGCTTAACCATGCTTCGATAATGTTGCCGGTTTCTTCAGTACTGTATCCGAACAACTTGAAGAACTGGTCATTGCCCCAAAAAGCATTAGTTTTCAGGTTCCATTCCCAGATGGCGTCTGAAGTAGCGCGGTTTGCCATTTGGAAACGCTCGAGGCTTTCGCCCAGCAAACCCTGGGATAATTCCAGGCTATCCAGCAGGAAGTTCAAATTAGCTGAAAGTTCTCGGATTTCGTCCCTTCCCTGTTCGGGCACACGTAAAGCAAGATTTTTCCCTTTGCCGATGCTGTCCACGGCGTCGGTAATGCCCGCCAGCCGGTTAAGCAACAGCCGGTCAAGCGCGAAAAGACCCAGCGCTGCGAAAACGACGGTGCCGGCAGCGATACCCAGACCAAGCCACAACAACGAAGCCGTGCCGTGTATGTAGATGGAGCGGGGCAGTTCTATCACGAGTTCGACATACGGATTGCCCAGTTCATCGGCGATATATGTGCGCCCGGCTATGAGCCGATTCCCTGCCAACGAAACCGTGGTGGTATTTGACGGCGTAGGGCCGCCGCCGTCACCGGAGGATAAAAGGTTCATACTGATGGGTAACAGCGTAATTTCGGAAAGCTCCTGAAGCATCCTCTGGTCCAGGTAGCAGGCCATAATAAGCGTACCTCTGACCGGACCCTCACCTTCGCTGGTCAGAATCGGGTAAGAAGCGAAAAGCAAGGGACCATCCGGGGAACGCAGGAATCCCTGATAGCTGCTTTCCGGGGTGGCATGGCGGGATATCGCACTTGCCGCCAGCAGCGTTTGCATGGCGGCGCTGAATGGGACTTCCTGGTGGTTCGCCAAGTCGTAACTCTTTCCGGTGACAATGTCGCCGTTCTGGCCTATGATGGCTATGAGGTTGATGTGCATGTATTCAAACACGGAATCGCTCAGGTTGTCTTCGATGTATTGCTGGTGAGGCTGCCCTACATAATCATAGGTCTCATCCCAGGCGGACCAATCGATAACAGTGGCGCTCAGTGAACTCAACCGGCTCTCGATAGCACGGTTGACCCGCTCGATATCCCGCAGCATTTCCTCTTTTTCAAGATGAGTGAAATTCCTGGTGAGTATGACGTAAGCGCCGGCAAAAAGCAGCATGCCGGCAAGGATGGCGATGGAGATGACGGACACAACCAGTTTAGTGCGCAGTTTCATTCCAACATCCCGCATTCGATTGGTGGGTACTGAAAGACGACAGACCGGGGTGCAAAAGCAGCAGCACTTCGGTTTCAATCGTTACAGCGATGTCGGAGTGTAGCAGTTTTTTGATAATAGATTCAAGTATTTGTAAGAGTCCAGTACACAGGACACGCATTATTACGAAATTGTAAATTCGCACAGTTTTTGGCTGTATACCGCCGGTAATGTTAAAATATTCCCATGCAACTACAAACACTGGTACTAGGCGCCTATGGCGCCAACTGTTACATCATAAGTGCGGACGGCGCCCGGAAAGGAGTGCTGATAGACCCCGGTGACGACGCCGGCATGATTCTGCGGGAACTAGAAAACCTGGATTTGAAGCTGGAATACATTCTGCTTACTCACGGGCACCCCGACCATTGCGGCGCGCTGGCGGAAATTAAAACGGCCACCG
>CAZPAL010000115.1:0-5365 GCA_964584525.1 uncultured Dehalococcoidales bacterium
ACAGTATAAAGGAACGGCTGGAGTATAGTCAAATATTGGGGGGCATTGAGCGCCTTGTCCCCCTAAAATCCCCTTGTGGTAAGATAATATAGAGATGTTCAAGAAGATTGCGGCTATTTTGTTGTTGATTTCGCTGGTTGCGGCCGCCACTGCTTGCCCTTCGACAGTGACAGAAACCGTGAACATGACCTACGGTAACAAAATTGGCGACCTGGCTTACGACTTTTCCGTGCCGGACCTCATTGGAGAAATAGTAACCCTGTCCGAATTGAAGGGGCGCCCGGTGGTGATAAACTTTTGGTCCACCGGCTGAGTGTACTGCCTGGAGGAGTTTCCTCTAAAAGAAGCGCTGTATAAACAGGAGTCCGCCAGGGCGGACGGCGCCGCGGTGCTCAGCATGAACATCTACGAGGGCGCCGAAGCCGTTTCCAGCTTCATGGCATCCAACAGCTACACCATGCCAGTGCTGCTTGACAGGAATTTCGGGACGTCGCTGATATACGGGGTAACCGGCATCCCGATGACGTTCTTCATCGACGGCGACGGCGTAATTCGCTTCATCCAACGCGGGGCTTTCAGCAATCAGGCTGCGATGCAGCGGGAGCTGGGCAAGATAAGGTAAGCGCGGGTTTCTTCAATCAAGAGGGATACAAAGGATGGGCTTACTTCAACATCCGGTTAATCTTTGTTCTCCACTCATCGCCGTAAACCACCCGAAATTCAAAGCGCCTGTCACCAAGTAGAATCCCAGTCCACTCACTTGATTTCAGTACGCTATTTCTGGGCACAGGCTTGCGCCGGTGTGGCCAAAAGCCGCATTGTCATTGCGAACTGCGCAACAAAAACTCCCCCGCCTTTGCGAAGAGCGCGGGCGACGCGGCAATCTCGTACCCGCAAACCCCATACCGGCTGCAGGTTCAGGCTCTGGCCGGTGCTTTCCGCCGGCGGTTGACCAGACTGTAGATGGCCGGAATCACAAACAGCGTTAACAGCGTGGAGCTCGTCATGCCGCCGATTACCACTATCGCCAGTTCCGCGCTCAGCACGGTACCCGAACTTACGCCTACGACCATCGGCACCATGGCCAGGATAGTGGTTAGAGAGGTCATGAGAATAGGACGCAGGCGTGCCTTGGTGCCCACAAGCAGCGCTTCCTCCGGGTCCATGCCGTTCTTTTGCTGATACTCTATCATTGAAACCATGACGATAGCGTTGGTCAAAACGATTCCGGTTAGCATAAGCATCCCCATCATCGCGGACACCCCCAGCGTATATCCACTGATGAGCAGCGCCGGTATTGAGCCGATAAAGGCCAGCGGAAGACTGATCATAATGATAAGCGGGTTGACGAACGAACGCATCGTCACTACAACAATTAAAAAGGCGATGACGATAGCCACCATTATCGCGATTCCCATCTGGGTGAAAGTGTCGTCCATTTCCTGTGCGATGCCGCCCATCACGACCTGGACCCCCGGATGAGGTGGCAAAGAGTCTATCTGCTGCTGAACGAGATCGTTAACCGCTCCCACGTTTTTATCCGTGATGGCGCCGGTTATCGTCGCCGAGAGCATGGTATCCGTGTGGCTGATATGAGAGGGCAAATCCAGCATCGCCACCTCCGCCAGGTCGGCCAGGGTGAGCTTTCCAGATAAACCAATTTTCAAAGCGCCGGCCTGTTCAGCGCTGCTCAGGTTTTGAATTATCGCTTTTACGTAAACCGGGTACGTGCCACCCGCCAGCTCAACCGTTTTGCCGGGAAGGTTGCCCCCGTTCATCAACAAAACAAGTTCCTGCTGGAGCAATCCCATTTCATCAGGGGTCAACCCGGCGGCCATGAGCTTAACCGGGTCAAGCACAATACTGAGCTGCGGGATAACGGTGGTGAGGTCGCTCTTCAATTCCTCAAGCCCCTCTATACCTTGGAGCCGCGCGATGATGTCGGCGGTCACGGCGGCCAGGTCAGCCTGGTTTTCGCCTTGAATAGAAAGGTTCAGGCTGGAAGCGGAAAAGCCCATCCCTGAGCCAGGATCTGAGCTGACGGTGATTATTCCGCTGGTGGACAGGCCGTCACAAGCCTCCTTGATGGCCTTCGTCTCAACCAGGATATCTGCTTCCGGTTGAAGATAAATGACGATGGAAGCGGTGTTGGAACCGCCGCCCCCCTGAGCCGCGCTCATGATTCCAGCTATGGAAGACGCCGAAGCGCCGATAGTAGAATGGAAGCTTCTCACCGCGGGATTAGCCCCCACCAGGGCCTCTACCTCGGCGGTAAGCGCGCTCGTTTCGTTGAGTTCCGCCGTCGAGGGCAATACAATATTTACCGAGATAGTGGCTTCAACCATATCGCCGGATATGAACGATGTTCCCACCAGCGGGAGCAAGCCCGCGCTCCCGACGAGCATAATCAGAGCCAGCATAACAACGCTCAGGCGATGTCCAAGCGTCCATTTTAACCCCCGCGAATATAGACGCTGGTACCAGTTATCGCGCGCCGCCTGCTTACCAGGCTTGGCGCTCCTCAGCCATTTGGACATCACAGGAATCACGCCGAGAGATACCGCCAGCGAGGCCAGCATTGCGAAGGTTACGGTGAGCGCGAAGGGGACGAATATTTCCCCCACAATCCCGCCGACAAATACCAACGGGATAAAAATCGCTACTGTAGCGAGGGTGGCTGAGGTGATGGGGGTGGCCACTTCTTTGGCTCCGCCGATAGCCGCCTCTCTAAAGTTTTCTCCCAGGCTGATGCGGCGAAAGATAACCTCGACCATCACGATGCTGTCATCAATCAACCTGCCGATGGCAATCGTCAGCGCGGAGAGAGTTAACAGATTAAGCGTAATTCCGGTCAAGCGCATGCAAAGAAAAGCAATCAACACGCTTAGGGGGATGGAAATAGCGGTTATGAGTGAGGCACGGACAGCCCATAGAAAGAAAAATACCACCAGAATAGCCAGCGCGGCCCCCACGATGGCCTTTTCCCAGAGCTGGTTGATGCTGTCCGTGATAAAGTCTGCCTGGTCGAATAGGGTGCTGACGGTGACGCTTTCACCCAGTTCCGTCTCTATCCCAGCCAGGGCTGCGTTAACCGCGTTAGAGACCTCAACTGCATTACCCGTTTCGGTTTTGAAAATCGAAATACCCACGCTGGGGCGCCCGTTGGTACGGGTAATCGCAGAGAGGGGGGAGGGGCTCTGGCTGACCGACGCGACGTCTAAAAGCGTGAGCCCGCTCACGCCGAGCGGGGTTTGTTTGATTTCGTCCAGAGAGTGGTATTCATTCCCCAGAAAAGCCATGACCTGGGCCATGGAAACGCCGTACTGGTTCATCTTCTGAGGATTGGGCGCGATGACTATATGGTCCTGGTCGCCACCTTCTACGTCCACCCGCATAACTCCGTCAATATCGACCAGTAGTGGAAGAATCCGCGTTTCGGCTATCAGTCTGAGCTCTTCGGGCGCCATGTCATCTGAAAGGCTCAAGCTCATCAGCGGCAGCATATTCACGTTAATAGGAATAATCTGGGGGTTGGTAAAACCTCCGCCGGCCATCAGCGGCAAGTCCGTCACCGCCTGTGGCAGCTCCAGCAGGCCGATGCCTGAACTCAGGCTGCTAACAACTGATTCCATGTCGGTACCGTATTCGAATTCCGCCATCACCAAGGACATACCCGCGGAAGATGTGGAGGTAACGTGTTTCAGGCCGTGGCCGGCCCATTCATCCCATACATAATTTTCAACCGGGGTTGAAACATCCAACGCCACCGACTCGGCGCTGGCTTGGGGGTAAATGGTCACGATGGTGGTGTAGGGTACACTGATGTCGGGAATTAGTTCCTGTTTAAGACCCATGAAGGCCCAAATGGAAGCGCCGGCTACGGCGATAGCCAGCAGACTGGTCAGCACCCTGCTCTTGAGGGCGAGTTTAGTGAAATGCCACATTAGATAGCTCCCTTACCTGTTGGTATAAATTCTTCCCGATGTTCGATTACCGCCTGTACACCCCCCCCGAAGCCGGCTGACAGGGATTCCAGGTCTTTGACGGACATGTATTCCAATATTTGCACCATGTGGCGCGGCGGTCTTCCAAACTGACTTTTCGACATACCAGTCTCTGTTCCACCAAGCGGTACTTTATACAAGGTTTATAGTATACATGATATATACTATTATTCCAAACTCAAGCGGGAGGCATTGGCGCCGCCTCAGTAGAATCCTCGTACGTGGTGTAAATTCCCCGAGTTGAAAAGGAGAACCCCCCTTCATTTGAAGCCCATGTTTATCTCGGCTATAATTAGCCTTTAGTGTACTCATTTGAGGTGCCGCCGTGCTGAGAACCCATAGCTCCGATTGTCTCAACAAGCATCTGGCCGGGCAGGACGTGACTCTGGCCGGTTGGGTTGACCGCCGCCGCGACCACGGAGGGCTTATTTTTGTTGACCTGCGCGACCGTTACGGGCTGGTGCAGGTGGTTTTCAACCCCGAAATCAACCCGGATTGCCACTCTCTGGCGCAGGAACTGCGCAGCGAGTTCGTCATCCAGGTGAGCGGAGCCGTCAGCGCGCGCCCGGCCGGCACCGAAAACCCCAGGCTGGCTACCGGCGAAATCGAGGTGCTGGCGCGCGAACTCAAGATTTTAAACACCTCCGAGACACCTCCTTTTTACATCAACGAGGACAGCGAGGTTGACGAAAACCTGCGCCTCAAGTACCGCTACCTGGACATGCGCCGCGCCCGCCTGCGCGACAACATCATGCTGCGCCACCGCACGGTGCGTTTTATCCGGGCATTCCTGGACGAGCAGGACTTTATCGAGATTGAAACACCCATTCTCACCAAAAGCACCCCCGAAGGGGCCAGGGACTACCTGGTTCCCAGCCGGGTGCATGCCGGCAAGTTTTACGCTCTGCCCCAATCGCCCCAGCAGATGAAACAACTGCTGATGGTGGGCGGGCTGGAAAGATACTACCAGATAGCCAAGTGTTTCCGTGACGAAGACACCCGCGCCGACCGCCAACCCGAGTTTACCCAGCTCGACGTCGAGATGAGCTTCGTCACCGAAGAGGATGTCATCTCGCTCACCGAAGCGCTTTTCAGCCGCATGGTGACGGCCCTCAGGCCTGATGTGACAATACCTCATCCCTTCCCCCGCCTCAGCTACCCCCAGGCCATGCAACGCTACGGCAGCGACAAGCCGGACCTGCGTTTCGGTCTGGAAATCCGCGACGTATCGGATATCGTGGCCGGTTGCGGCTTTGCCGTGCTGAGTTCCACGGTGTCGGCCGGCGGCAGGGTGAAGGGCATCGTGCTGCCGGGCTGCGCGCATTATACGCGTACCAAAAAAACCAAACACACCCAACACA
>CAZPAL010000116.1:0-1877 GCA_964584525.1 uncultured Dehalococcoidales bacterium
CTGCTTGAATATTGCCCGGCCGAACCCGGCTAACTTTGAGGACCAGGGGAGTCGGGCGGCCGCCAAGACGGGTTTGGGTTGACCCTTCCCCCGCACCAGGCGCAAGATTAGGTAGAGTATTACGATTATCCCAAGCGTCAGTCCAATAGCGCCCGGCCAGCCGATCTCGGCGGGCAGCCAGATGGCGGATTGCTTGCCGATATAGTTGTTCCACCACCATGGCCAGGTGAACTGCAGAATGCCCATGCCCGCCAATATCCCCACGAAAGCCACCACTGCCGAAACCGCGCCTTCCCCAATCTTGTAAAGGTTCCCGACGATACATCCCCCGGCCAGCAGCATACCGAAACCGAACATGACCCCACCCAGCAGAAGGTGCCAGCCGAAAGGGGTGACGAGTGCTCCGCTGCGGATAAAGCCCGGCCCCGGTTCCGGCATCATCTGGTACATGATGGCCGAGAAACCGATGGTGGCGATAAAAAGGCCGGCCATGACCCCCTCAAGCAAGCGAGTGTCACGGAAAAGAAAACAGTTGCTGACCGCCGAAACAAAACAGAAGCGGGCACGTTGCAGCACGAATCCGATAGCCAGGCCGAAAAGCCAGAACAGGGCCAGGCGCGAGAAACTGGTGTTCAGCCAGGTAAAAACCGCCGCCACTCCCAACAGCCCGGCGACGGCGGCCCCGAGCTTCCATCTATTCGAAACGGGGTTATTCATTATCTATACCCATGTTCAACTTTGCCCGCGAAGTAAAACCGCTGCCGTATTGTAGCGCATATTCACCCTGCGAGTTTTCACCTTTTTTAGCTGCCGTTTGTCCTGGGGTCGCCAACCTGAATCGGGTTGGCCGGGTCGATGCTCCAGTCCATCCAGCCGCTGTCGTACAGGGCCACATCGCTCCATCCCATCAGGTGGGCGTAAAACCAGGCTTCGCTGGCACGCCAACCCGTCCCGCAGTAAAAAGCTACCTTTTTATCCGGGGTTATGCCCCATTCTTGCCAAAGCTCCGAGATGCGGTTGAAATCCAGCATTTTGCCGTCCTGGTCGCGGAGGTCCCGGTTGTTATGTCCCCATACGGAACCCGGAATCGAACCCTTGGGCTTGATATAGCTGTAACCGCTGATTTCACCGATGAATTCCTCCCAGCGGCGGATAGCCACCAGTTCGAAATCGGGCTGCTGCGATAGCGCCTTAACCTGCCCAATATCAAGTATATATTCCGGGTGAACCGGGATAGCGGCTCCGAAATCACTGACGGGCACCCGCTGGTTGGTAGCGGTTTCCACCTGGTAGCCGCCGGCAAGCCAGGCTGACCAGCCGCCGTCGAGAAGGCGCACGTCCTTGACTCCGGCTCTCATCAGGGCAATCAGCGCCCGGGCGGCAGGGGAGGCGTCCGTGCTGTAAACGACGACCAGAGTATCACTGGTAATCCCGAGCTCTTTCCAGACCGCCGTCAGTTGTTCATCGCTGCGGAATTTCCAAACCGGTAGGCTCTCGATTTCGTCCGTGTCCAGGTGGAGGGCGCCGGGTATGTGGCCTTTTTCATAATCATCCGGCGGCCCCCAGCTTACCTCCAGGATGACGTATTTGTTCCCCTGGTAAGTAGCCGGTCCCTTGCCGGTGACAAGGTCGTTCACCCACCCCGCATGGACGAGCTTATGATAATTGGGCAACGCTTTTACAGGCAGGTCGTTGTCGGCCGCCCAGGTCAGAAAATCATTATACAGATACAGATTGGCGTAACCCAGTGTCTCAAGCCTGGCGGCTACCAGTTTCCTCTCTGCCGCGTTGGGGTGATAGATGACGATTTTCTTGTCGGAGGTGATGCCCTGCGCCTCAATCTTCTGCCGCAAACCCAACCCAAACACACCCAACAC
>CAZPAL010000116.1:1887-5328 GCA_964584525.1 uncultured Dehalococcoidales bacterium
CCCGTCAGCCGCGTTGAGCGTCCAGGCGACGGGAAAGGAAAGTGCTCCCTCAATATGTCCTCCCCGGACTTCTCCGAACAACTTCCAGCCGTTGAACGAAGCCTTGGGCCGGGTGTCCAGCACAACCCAGCCGGAATCGGTCAGACGCTCCGCGAGTTCGTCGGTTCCGATGCTGGCGAAAGCGTCGGAGCCGGGCTCCGTGGTGGTGGGGTTGGCCTTGCATCCGGTTAAAATGGTGTTAGCCAGCACGCCGCCGCTTATGATGCTTATCCCGAGCCCTCTGAGAAAATCCCTGCGATTGATTCGATGGTCTGTATTAGGCATTTTATCCCCTCCTGAAGTTATTCCGCTTACAGTCTATAATAAACATATATTATATGTCAATTAAAATATTCTTATGTTATGATGGCTGGAAGACAGTATTCCCGAAGAGACCGGGGTTGTCATTTCACCGCGACATGAAAGGCCGCCCGGTCAAGTGAGGGAAATGTTGACCGGCGCTTACCGGATTATGCTAAAATCAGTTTGATGAAAACCATCATCTTGCTGGCCATGCACGGCGCCCCGCCCGGGGATTATCCCCGGCCCGCGCTGGCGGAGTTTTTCTCCCTTCACGCCCGTCTCGAACTGGCGGGTGAAGCGGAAAAGCCTGCGCTGCTGGCCCGTTTCGCACCGCTGGAGCGGCAGATGCGCGGCTGGCCGCGCACCGCGCAAAACGACCCTTTTTACGCCTTTTCCGGGGAACTGGCCCGCGAACTGGAGGCCGTCAGCGGCCATCAGGTTTTGGTGGGCTTTAACGAATTCTGTGCTCCGGACATCCCCCAGGCGCTGGCCAAGGCGGTCGAACTGGGCGCGGGGCGCATCGTGGTCGTCACCCCCATGATGACGCGCGGCGGCGAACACGCCGAAATCGAGATTCCGGCTCTCATCCATGAGTTTGGCTCAATGCACCCCGAAATTGATATCAAATACGCCTGGCCGTTCGAAAAAGGCGAAATCGCCGCCTTTTTAGTCCAGCACCTTCAGCCTTTCCTGTAAGACACTCCTTCAAGCGCCGACCCGTTTTACCCGCATGCTCCTTTCCTGTTATGATAACGTTCGTATTCGATGAACAAAAAGGTGGTTATCGTTGGCGGGGGATTCGCAGGGCTGGCGGCTGCCAAAGCCCTGGCCGGTGCCGATGTCGAAATAACCCTGATTGACCGCACCAACCACCACCTTTTCCAGCCGCTGCTCTTCCAGGTGGCCACCGCCGCCCTCTCCCCGTCCGACATCGCCGCCCCCATCCGCGAAGTGACGCGCAAACAACGCAACCTGCGGGTAATCATGGGGGAGGTGACAGGATTTGATACCGCTGCCAGGCTGGTATATATCGACCAGGAATCCTTCGCCTATGACTGGCTGGTGGTGGCTGCCGGGGTTGAAAGCTGCTATTACGGCAAGGACGAATGGGAAGCTTTCGCTCCCGGCCTTAAAACGCTGTCCGACGCGCTGGTTATCCGGGAGAAATGCCTGCTGGCTTTCGAAGAAGCCGAACGAAGCGCGGCTGAAACCAACCCGCCCACTTTCGTAGTCGTCGGCGGCGGCCCGACCGGGGTTGAGACAGCCGGTTCGCTGGCGGAGCTGTCGAGGGGCGCCATGCGCGGGCAGTTCAAACACATCGACCCGTCGCATACCCGCATCGTACTGATTGAGGTGCTGGACAGAATCCTGTGCACATTTGACCCGGCGCTCAGCCTCAAGGCCAAACAGGGACTGGAAAAGCTGGGGGTGGAGGTTCGGGAGGGCACGCGCATCACCGATATCGACGCCAGGGGCGTCTGGACAGACAAGGGGCTCATTGAAACGTCCAACATCATCTGGGCGGCCGGAACCACGGCGCCAGCGGCGCTCGCTTCGCTGGGCGCCCCCGCAGACCGCTCCGGCAGGACGCTGGTCGAAAAGGATTGCAGCATCGGGCGGCACCCGGAGGTGTTCGTTATCGGTGATGCGGCTTTTTTTCTTCAGAACGGCCGGCCGCTGCCGGCGCTGGCCCCCGTCGCCGTCCAGCAAGGCACTTACGTGGCCGGCATCATCAGCGGCAGGCGTAACAGGGTTAAAGAACTTTTCGTTTACAAGGACAAGGGCGCTATCGCGGTAATCGGCCGCGCCAAGGCCGTGCTGCAAGCCGGCCGGCTCAGGCTTTCCGGTTTTCCAGCCTGGTTTGCCTGGGCCTTTATCCACCTGGTGGTGCTGGTCGAGTTCAGAAACCGCTCACGCGTACTGTCCGAGTGGGTGTGGTCCTACCTGGCCGGCAGGCACGGTTCGAGGCTGGTAACCGGCTGCCGGCGGCCAGCCTGCCGGGACGAGGAGATTGAAGAGGAGGAGACGGTTAACGAGGGGCCGAAATAGCCATGTTCGAACACCCCGTTTGCGGGCGGCTCGGCACCGGCATCCCCCAGCTCAACGCGCTGCTGCAGGGACTCTTCCCCGGCGACAACCTGGTCTGGCAAATCGACAACCTGCGTGAGTATGCCCATTTTGCCTTGCCCTTCGCGCGCCAGGCGGTTGAAACGGGCCGGGACTGCGTTTACCTGCGTTTCGGCAGCCACCCACCGGTACTGCCGGCCGGTGAACCGGGCGTCGAGGTCATCGACATCGACCCCAAACCCGGTTTCGGCTACTTCACCCAGGCCTTACATGAAATCATCACCCAAAAGGGCGGTCAGGCCAGCTATATCTTCGACAACCTTTCTTCGCTGGTTTCCGAGTGGGCCACCGACGAGCTGCTGGCGGACTTTTTTCAGGTCACCTGCCCCTATATCTTCAAGCTCGAAGCGGTAGCCTATTTCGCGCTCAGTTACAGCCAGCACAGCTACCAGACCATCGCCCGCATCAAAAGCACCACCCAGATTATGATAAACGTTTACCGGCTGGACCGCGTACTTTACCTGCACCCTCAAAAGGTGTGGGAGCGTTACTCGGCAGAGATGTTCCTGCCCCACCGCATCACCGAGTGCCAGTGGCAGCCCATCTTCCAGAGCGGTGAAGCCGCCGCCATCTCCTCGCGCGCCTTCCGTGAACCGCTGAGCAGGGAAAACCAGGCCAAGTCGCCTTGGGAGAGCATCTATCAGCGGCTGCTCCAGTACCGTAACCAGGCAGGCGAGAACGCCCTCCCTGCCGAAATCGCCGCCCTGAAAAGAGAGTACGTGCGCATGGTCATCGGCGAGCACCGGGAATTTGCCCTCATCGCCGACAAATACCTGAACCTGGAAGACCTTTTCTCCATCCGCGCCAGGCTGGTCGGCTCCGGGCGCATCGGCGGCAAGGCGGCCGGCATGCTGCTGGCGCGGCGCATCCTGCTCAGCGAAACGGGCGCGGCGGATTTCGCCCGGGTGCTGGAGCCGCATGACTCGTTCTTCATCGGTTCGGATGTCTTTTTCACCTTCCTGGTGAACAACA
>CAZPAL010000117.1:0-5220 GCA_964584525.1 uncultured Dehalococcoidales bacterium
TCCCGGCGGCAGAGTTCATTGACTGCTATTTCCCGGCGGAATCCTTCCAGCACGATACGAATCTTCTCTTCCGAAGTGTACTTCCGCCTGGCAGTTACTCTAACCTGCTGTATGAAGCTACGGGTTTGCTGGGTTCTGGCCTCAGCAGCTTCAGATTTATCCTTGTTTTCCTGGGACACAATTGGCTCCTTTCTGTTTCGGGGTTAGTTTACTACCCCTTCAGGAGCTTATGCCATCAACCCAAAGTCTTCGGTTTTAAATGGCCATTTTGTGTCCCATTTTAGCTGACGGTTTACAGGAAGGGTCGATTAAATCGTTGATTAAATCTAATCTTGAAATCTATTTCTATTCGATAAATCATGGTGTTGCCCATAAAGATGCCTTAATGCAAGTTTTGAAATCTCGGTATCACTTTGAACCCAAAAAGGCTCAAGATGTTTCGCTCCAATGGGATATGATGCGAACAAATAAAGAACGATTTCCTTTAATTAACTCTCAACCGGTAAACGATGTCGCGAAAGAAGAGTTAAGAGACCTAATCCACTTAATGTTTCATGTTGAAATGCACTTGGATAAGTCCGATATATACACAAGAGCCGATGCGCTTAAAAAATTATTTGATAAATATGATGAATTGTATGACATGATGAAAAATGAAAAGCCGAAGGAATGAAAAGACATCAAGTCACCCGTCACATTGTAGAGTCATTTTAGTACCTTGTATAAGTTCAACGCCTCATTAAATCTCAGCGATTGGGTAATGGAAGAAAACATGGCCTGTCGTTATTAACAAAGCGAGCACAAATTTCATTCTATGTGTTCAACTTTTACCACAAACGGCAATCCTATGCAGGACAGGCTAGTAATCCCCATGTTTGTACAATGGTAGCTAAATTTTGATTAGGCACGAAATAGCATTTTTTGTTGGGTAGTTTAATGCCGGCGGTCCGGTTCAGGGGTTAAATGGACAGCCGGCATTTTATAGACGAAAATCACCCTCAGCATCGGGGTAACAATTTTCAATCAGGGGGGAAGTTTTGAATCATCACAGCAATGATCGCAAGCCAGGAAATGAGTTTCAATCCACAACCGGTCAGGCTTCTTTTTTCCAATCAGTTAAAATCGCCATCCTTATGCTCTTTTTATTCTTTTGTCTAGGCTTTTTCATATTTTACGCGGCTACCTATAGCACGATGGTTTATTCCTCTCCAATACTAAATCTGGTCCTTTTCGTACTGTTGTTGCTTTCGTTCGTTGTAGCTTTCAGGTTGGTGGCAGAATTTAATACTGGTAGCCTTGGAGAGGCCTCAAGAACTTTGTCCATGATGTTAAGGATTTTTACCCTGGTCGTATTCGCTACCATACTTTTAGTCGCAGGATTTCACGGACTCTTTGCCAGCTTTCAAAAACTTGACACCGCAGCCGCTTTCTTATCAGGCAAAGCCAATTGGCTTTTCTTCGCGGTTGAAGTACCTGCTCCGGTATCTGATTTCCTCGATTGGATTACCAGAAGAAGCGTCCAATCACCGTTCATTCCTGGCACAATTACGATACTTGGCCTGGGGGCAGCTGTGTTGGCGATAAAAAAATGAAAGTACTAGAATGGTAGCGGGAAAGCCATGAACGCTTGGGAATTGGTTATTTCCCGCTTATCCGGCATGATGTATGATGTCGTAAAATGCACCCCCCTGGAAGCCGGCGCCGTTTCTGCGCTGAAAGTCGGAGATTTAATTGACATCATCGGCATCAACCGCGGCGTTTGGCTGGAGTACCCCGGTTGGCTCAGTTTCACTGAATGCATATTCCCGAAGGCGGGAACGGTACAGTTTTCCCGGGGCGGGCCGGTTTTCGCACCGGCTTATTGATGGCTTGTAATACAATTCCTTCATCAAGTGACCATCCAAAATTTAAGAGGGCAATACCTGTCTTGATTTCATGCCAGCCGATGATAACGCTATAATGAAAATATTCAACTCTATCAGTCGCTCAGGGGGTGAAAAATGGTGGAAACGAACAACGGTACGAATCAGGATTACCTTGCTGATGGCCGGGCACGGGTTTTGGGGACGAAACGGGATAACCCCGAGGAAGGGAGGATTTTTATCTGGACAAAAATGGGCTGGTTCGAACGCATTCCAGGGCCTTCAGGCAACGCGGCCTTTACGCGCGTAGCCGAATCCGAACTTGAACTACACGAGTACATATACCGAGACAGCCCTTCGTTTGACTTGGTTCCACTGAGTACCGAGTTCAGCCAGCGAGTCTTTGACCAATTCGTTTCCCAGACGCCTTCATATCTGAGTTCCCCGGAAGACCCGGGAGATAACCAGCCAGAGGACAATCAAACATACCATCAGCACGACTAGGCTGCCATTCGGCGATTCTTCGGTGCTCCCACATACAACACAACACACCCCGGAGCCTGAAATCAGAACTCCCGGGGTGTGAGGTCAAGACCGGTCTAATGGTTCTACAGGTTAGCTGATATTCGGGTTTATTGGACCCTGTTTATGGCATTCGCCGCAGAAATCATCCCTGTAAACAAAGCCTTCGTGGCCGATGGGTATCGGATGGCAGTAGAAGCAGGGCGCATTGAAAACGAAAACTTCCATCCCGTGCGGCACGTCAGGCGGGTTACCGGCCAGTGTGACCACATTGGTCAGCGTCTGGGAACCGATGGTCTGCACCACCGTGGTAGTGATGGTCCCCTGTGGCGGCACGGTGCCAGTTACGGTGACCGCAGAAGCGACCGTGGTGGTGGAGAATACCGTCACCGGCGTCGCTGCGCAACCGGCGGCAAGCACTATCAGGGCCAGACTAAGGATGGCGGTGACAATCAGGATGTTTCTTTTCATATTCCCTCCTATATACGGAGATTATGCTGCATACAAAACAGGGGTGTCAATGAATATCGCCCGTATTTTGTAAATTATTTATAACATTTCGCAGGTATGACATCATTTTGCTAACGCTAAGCGAGCATCGGAACAAAGAGCGCCTGTCCGTCGCCATGACGGACAGGCGCTGACTTAACGAAATTATTTACCTGCGGTTCGGGCCAGCATGGCTTGCATGTCGGCGGCCGGAGTGGAAATGGGCTTGATGGCGAATTTCTCCACCAGCACACCCCGCACCGCCGGTGAGAGGAAGGCCGGCAGCGATGGCCCCAGGTAGATGTTGCGGATGCCCAGGGATAGGAGCGTAAGCAGTATGCACACCGCTTTCTGTTCGTACCACGAGAGTACCAGAGTCAGCGGCAACTGGTTGACATCGCACTCGAAAGCGCCTGCCAGGGCTACCGCCACCTGGACGGCTGAATAGGCGTCATTGCACTGCCCCATGTCCATCAGCCTCGGCAGCCCGCCGATTTGCCCGATGTCCAGGTCGTTGAAGCGGTATTTGCCGCAGGCCAGCGTGAGCACGACGGAGTCCGCCGGTGTCTGCTTCACGAATTCGGTGTAATAGTTGCGCCCGGGGCGCGCGCCGTCGCAGCCGCCCACCAGGAAGAAATGCTTGATAGCCCCGGATTTTACCGCCCCGATAACGGTATCCGCCACCCCCATAACCGTATTGCGGGCAAAACCCGTCACCAGGGTTTTGCCGCCGTTGATGCCGGTAAACTGCATGTCTTCGCCCCAGCCGCCAAGCTCGATGGCTTTATTTATCACCGGGGTGAAATCCTTTTTCCCGTCGTGGTCGGGGATGTGGGTGATACCCGGATAACCGACTACCGCTGTGGTATAGACGCGGTCGGAATACGACGCCCTGGGAGGCATCAGGCAGTTGGTGGTGTAAAGTATGGGGGCAGGCAGCTCTGCGAATTCCTTCTGCTGGTTCTGCCAGGCGGTTCCGAAATTGCCCTTAAGGTGCGGGTATTTTTTAAGCCCAGGGTAGGCGTGAGCAGGCAGCATTTCGCCATGGGTATAGATATTGACACCCTTCCCCTCAGTCTGCTCCAGGAGTTGTTTCAGGTCCAGCAGATCGTGGCCGGTTATCACGATAAAAGGGCCTTTTTCCACCTTAAGGCCGACTTCGGTGGGAACAGGGTGTCCGAAAGCGCCGGTGTGCGCCTGGTCCAGCAGGCCCATACATTTCAGGTTGACCTGCCCGAACTCCATGATGAGCGCCAGCCATTCATCTATGCTGTGCTCCTCGCCAACCGCCCTCAATCCCTTATATAGCCAGGCTGTGACCTCGTCGTCATCTACCCCCAGCGTGTGCGCGTGCCAGGCGTAGGCAGCCATGCCTCTCAACCCGAAGAGGAGAGTGGAGCGCAACGAAACGACATCGGTGTCCCCGTGGAACAGGCCGGCAGGGTTGCAATCAACCGCTCCGCCCATTTTCTCTTTCTCAATCCCGGCGCGGCGGGTCAATTCGTCAATGTCCGCCGGGTTGAAGTTTACGTTGGTGAGGGTGGCGAACAACCCCTGCATGACCAGTTCGTCCACTCCGTTGCCCGGAACCTTGCCGCCGGCGGCCCGCGCCAAACCCCCCAGGGCGCAGGTGAGCGAGTCCTGCCTAGCGGCCACACCCGCGCTTTTTCCGCACACACCCACGCTGGTGCAGCCATTACCTCCCGCTGTTTGCTCGCACTGGAAACAGAACATATCAGTCAATCCGTTGTACCTCCTAGTAATACTTGGCAGAACCATCTGCCGCCTCCAATCTATAACAGGCCGAGGGTAAAGACTGTAACAAAAGTCACCCCGGCAAGAACCGGCGTTCAGCGTTTCCATGGCTTTTTATGGCATTTTGGCCCGCACTGATAATCCAGTTGGACTATCGTTGCCGGTTCTGCTACAATCAACGAGGTTTGTATAATTTTATCGTATAATAATCGCATTCGACTATATATTGACTACCGCAGCACAAGGGAATAAACGCGCCATGCAGCTTGAATCCGGGGGCATGCCTGCTTTACGGTTAGGCGATTTGACCGCTGTCCTGCCTATAGTGCAGGGTGGCATGGCGGTGGGGGTTTCCATGTCCGGGCTGGCTTCGGCCGTGGCCAACGGGGGCGGCATCGGCGTCATCGCCACCGCCGGTATCGGCATGTTTGAACCCGATTTTTACACCAACTGCCAGGAGGCCTGCCTGCGGGCTCTCCGTAACGAAATCCGCAAGGCCAGGAAACTTACCAGTGGTATTCTGGGGGTCAATATCATGGTTGCCCTCACCAATTATGCCGACATGGTGCACGCTTCGGCCGAAGAAGGTATA
>CAZPAL010000118.1:0-5192 GCA_964584525.1 uncultured Dehalococcoidales bacterium
TATGTGCGGGCGGTGCTGGAAAACTGGGACATTCCGCCGGTGACGCCCGACGGCTGCTTCAGACATCGCCTGGAGGAACAGGCTGCCCGGGGTGAAGCGGAAGCCATTTACCGGGAACTGCAAACGGCCGACCCTGCCGCCGCCGGACGCATCGACCGGCGTAACGTGCGACGCGTCATCCGCGCACTGGAAATCCGCCGCCAGGGAAGACCGGAAAGCGGCACTCGGCCGGCGCCCTTCTGTAGCCTGGTAATCGGGCTTACAACCGAACGAAAATATCTTTATGAACTCATAGACCGACGCATAGAAAGTATGCTGTCCGCTGGGCTGGTTGACGAGGTCAAGGCAGCGCTGGAGCGGGGCTACGGCCTTGATTTGCCGGCCCTCTCCGGCATCGGCTACCGGCAGATTGGCCGGCACCTGGTGGGAGAAATAAGCCTGGAAGAAGCGGTAGCCGCTATCAAACACGATACCCGCCGCCTCGTCCGGCAGCAGTATAACTGGTTCAAGCTCAAAGATGATAGAATAGCATGGTTCGATGTGGCTGAAAACCCTTATCCTGCCATATCAAATGCAATCAGGAGTTTTTTGAGGGCGGAGTAGATGAGATTTACCAAATTACATGGACTGGGTAACGACTTTGTTTTGCTGGATGTTCGCTCCGGCCTGCCTGAAGCCCTTCCGTTGCTGGCGGAGAAGATGTGCCGACGGCGTTTCGGGGTGGGCGCGGACGGATTGCTACTGCTTTTGGATTCGGCAGCAGCCGATTTCAAAATGCGCGTGTTGAATCCTGACGGCTCGGAGGCGGAAGCCTGCGGCAACGGACTGCGCTGCCTGGTGCGCTACGTCGTGGATAACGGGCTTAACGCCGATGACACGGTCAGCATCGAAACGCTGGCCGGGGTGCGCCGTGCCAACATTATCCGGCAGATAGGTCAGGCTCCCCGAATCCAGGTCAGCATGGGAAGGCCAATATTCGAGCCTTCGGCCATTCCGGTGAAGATTGAGCCCAACCGGGGAGAAATGCTGGGCGTGATGATGGGCAACTATCCGGCAGTGGTTGGAACCCGGCGATTAAGGCTGAATTTCGTTTCTATGGGCAATCCCCATGCGGTGATGCTGCTGGATGAACCGGTCTCGGCTTTCCCGCTGGAGCTCGTAGGCCCGCTGGTGGAAAAAGCGCCTCTCTTTCCGCGCGGGGTCAATTTTGAAATCGGGCGGGTGCTGGACGAGCGCACCATTGAGATGCGCGTATGGGAAAGAGGCGCCGGGGAAACCCTGGCCTGCGGCAGCGGAGCCTGCGCGCTGGCGGTGGCGTCGCGCCTGGCGGGTTACACCGGCAACAGCGTAAACATACACCTGCCGGGCGGGAAGGCAGAGGTGGAATGGGACGGGGAGGGCGAGGTGTGGCTCGCCGGTCCGGCCGAAACTGTATTCACCGGCAACTGGGCGGAATGATTTGCCCGGCGCACATCAAACTGAGGAGTTAAAATGAAATTGTCACGTCGTTTGGACGAACTGGCCCCCTATCTTTTCGTGGAAATAAATAAAAAAATCGCCGAGAAGCGGGCTAAAGGCGAAGAGGTGGTCAGCTTCGGCATCGGGGACCCGGATATGCCCACGCCTCCCAACGTTATCGAGAAGCTCTGCCAGGCGGCCCGTAATCCGGCTAACCACCGCTACCCGGAGAGCGAGGGGTTGCTTGAATTACGTAAGGCCATGGCAGCCTGGTATCAGAAGCGGTTCGGCGTCTGCCTTGACCCGGCTACGGAGGTTCTGCCGCTGATAGGTTCCAAGGAGGGTATCGGCCATATCTCCTTCTGCCTGATTGACAGCGGGGATATCGCCCTGGTTCCGGACCCCGGATACCCGGTGTATTCGGTCAGCACGCGCCTGGCCGGCGGCACGCCTTTTTTCCTGCCGCTTACTGCGGCGAACGGGTATCTGCCAGCGTTGGATGCCATTCCGGCGGATGTACTCTCCCAGGCAAAGGTGTTGTGGGTGAATTACCCCAATAACCCCACCGGGGCGGTAGCGGAGCTGGGATTTTTCCAAGGCGTGGTTGAGTTCGCCCGTGCCAATAACATCGCCGTCTGTCATGACGGACCTTACACGGAAGTAGCCTTCGGCGGCTACCAGCCGGCAAGTTTCATGCAGGCTGAAGGGGCCAGGGATGTCGGCATTGAATTTCATTCACTGTCCAAAAGCTATAATATGACCGGCTGGCGTATCGGCATGGCGGTGGGTAACGAGGTCATGATAGACGCTCTCAAGCGGCTTAAAAGCAATCTTGATTCCGGTATTCCCCAGGCGATACAGGAAATGGCCATAGAAGCCCTTACCGGGCCGCAGGACATCATTGCGCGCAATAATGGTGTCTATATCAGGCGCCGGGACCTGATAGTGGACGTGCTTACCGACATCGGCTGTGAGGTTATTCCACCCAAAGCCAGCCTCTATGTGTGGGCTAAAGTCCCCCCTGGGTATACTTCGTTGGAGTTCACGGCCGATGTGCTGGAACAGGTAGGGGTGCTCGTCATCCCCGGCAGCGGTTATGGCCCCAGCGGTGAGGGATATGTCAGGCTGTCGCTGACCATAGGCGATGCCGCGCTGGTCAAAGGTTTGACTAAATTATCAGCCTGGCAGGACGGCAAGAACCGTTTTAAGGCCAAACGATAAGATGACATAACAGGGAGGATATCATCGCCAAGACATTGACCCATACCACCCAAAAAGAGAAAGAAAAAGCTTTCCTGGTGGCCGTCGATACCGAAACCGTTAACGCCTGGAAGGCTGAAGAGTCGCTGGACGAACTGGAAAGATTAGCCCACACGGCCGGGGCGGAGGTGGTGGGGCGCATGGCGCAGAAGATGCCGTCGCCTCATCAGGTTACTTATCTCGGCAAAGGCAAGCTGGAGGAACTGGTCAAGAAAAAAGAGGAGACTGGCTATACGCTGGTAATCCTGGATGACGAGTTGGCTCCGGTGCAGCAAAAGAACCTGGAGAAAGCGCTCGGCGTTAAAATTATCGACCGAGTGGCGCTGATTCTGGATATCTTTGCCCGCCACGCCCGCACCTATGAAGGCAAGCTCCAGGTGGAGATGGCGCAACACCAGTATCTTTTACCGCGCCTGGCCGGGCAGTGGAGCCATCTTGAGCGGCTGGGGGGAGGCATCGGAACACGCGGGCCGGGTGAATCCCAACTGGAAACCGACCGCCGTATCATCCGGCAGAAAATTTCCAAGCTCAGCCGCCAGCTTGAAGAATTGCGCGAGCACCGCCAGCTCCACCGCCAAAACCGCCGGCGTAGCGGTATTCCGGTAGTAGCTCTGGTAGGTTATACCAATGCCGGCAAGAGCAGCCTTTTAAATGCTCTCAGCCAGGCTGGAGTGCTGGCGGAGGATAAACTCTTCGCTACCCTGGATCCTACCACCCGGCGCTTATCACTGCCCGACAGAAGCGCGGTTTTGCTGACCGACACAGTGGGATTCATCCATAAACTACCGCCGGCGGTCATCGAGGCCTTTAAGGCTACACTGGAAGAGTTATCCGATGCGGCGGTACTGCTGCATGTGGTTGATTTGACTTCACATAACGCAGCAGACCAGTGCAAAGTGGTTGAAGGCATCCTGGAGCAGATGGGACTGGCGGATAAACCGCGCCTGACGTTGCTCAACAAAGTGGACCTGCTGTTGGAGGTAGCCAGCTGTAAAGAAGAGGCTGAGGCCTTGCAGCAACTGGCACACCTGGCCGGGGACGCTCCTAACACGTTGCTCATTTCCGCCCGCAAGAAATGGGGTCTTAAAAATCTGCTCGAAGCGCTGGTTGAAATCAGCGGTCGGGCTAAACCCCCGGATTATGCCTCTGGAAACGACGCCCTGTAGTCCAAAATTAGCCGCCTCCAATAATAAATCCGGGGATTGGCATGACCGTCCCGGCTGATTTTGACTGTTTCCGGATGTTTAGCCGTTTCCCGCTGAAAAGGTTTGGTTGTTAGGGTTAGGAGCGGCAAGAGAACGGCGGGGCAGGGGGAGCCAAATTTCCTGTTCCCGAAAATCATGGGAACGGAAAATCCCAACGTTACATGAAACAAATTTTCCAATCGGCAAACATATTTCCGGATGCGGACAGTTAACCGGTTGAAACGCCAACTTGGATAGATTAGGCGCTCTTCTCTTGAAACAGCATTTTTTGTGAAATGACGTAATACTTATGTAAAGCCTGTTTGATAGCCACAAATAATGGTTCGCACAATAGCTATTATGTCGTGTTAATACCGGGGCAAGCACGACTGGGTTAACATAAAACAGACCGTCGCTTCCCGGTTTTGACCCCATAGCGCCGGAAAGATTATCATTAGTTCAACCATGTGGCAATTTGAAACCAGCATTATCGATATCATCCAGCGGGCGCCTGGGGGGAAATCATTGCGTTTTGCCGTCACCGCTCCCAACGTCCGCTATCGTTCCGGCCAGTATCTTTATATAACCATCAAGATTGCCGTTAAAAAGGTCGACCATCAATTTTCCTTTTCCATCTTCCCTACCGAAATCGCGAGGCTGGTACCCGACTACAGACAAAGGTTGTTCTATATTTCAGGGCCGCCCGGCATGGTCACTGCCCTTTCGGGGCAGGTTTTGGAGCTGAGCGTGCCTGCCAAACAGATACACCTGGATTCGTTTACCGGTTACGAATAGAAAGGAGCGCTGAAATGGCTGAATTCTATCCTGCCATCGCCGCCGACGAACTCAGCAGCGGAGAAATGACCAAGGTGGTAATCGCCGGCAAGGAAGTCCTGATTGCGCGCCAGGGGGAAAAGTTTTTCGCCGCTGACAACCGCTGTCCGCACTTGGGGGGCAACCTCTCAAAGGGCCACCTGGATGGGCATATCGTCACCTGCCCGTTGCACAAATCGCAGTTCAACCTGGGTGATGGCAGCGTGGTGCGCTGGACCAATTTTACCGGCGTCGCTCTGGCGGTGGGCAAGGTTATTCGAAAACCACAGCCTCTAACCACCTACCCGGTGAAAGTGGAGGCGGGGCAGGTAAAGGTGGCTCTTTAACCGTTAGAGCGCGTCTGAAAGCGTTACAAGAGGCTCGGCATAGCTTGGTTTCTCAAAGTGGGCTCGGCAGGTTTCGAACCTGCGACCAATCGGTTATGAGCCGACCGCTCTACCCCTGAGCTACGAGCCC
>CAZPAL010000119.1:0-5181 GCA_964584525.1 uncultured Dehalococcoidales bacterium
GCACCCCTCTTCGGCGCGCTGCTTTGATGATGGAAGCATAGGTGTCCGGCGGTAAGCCCGGCGGAACGCTACCGCCGCAGACCAGCATCTCGGGTTTATGACCCAGTTTCCAGATTTGTGCCAGCAGCTTCCTGGTTTCAGCGGCACGCACCCGTGGTCCCGGCGGACTGATACGCGTCTGCCGGTTGGTTAGCGAGTCGTCGATAATGAAACAGGCGCGTGTATCCTCGGCGATAGGGGTGAAACTGACCGGCACGCCTTCGGCAAAAAGCAGGGACGTGAGGGTATTGCCCTCGTGCCCGCCGATGAGGCCGAAAACTACCGTTTCCCCTCCCATTTCGTTCACCGCCCGGGACACATTGATTCCCTTGCCGCCCGCGTACCGGGTGATCGCCTGGCTGCGGTTGGTCTCGTCGGGTTCCAGCCCAGAAACAGCGATGTAATTATCCAGGCAGGGATTGAGCGTGATAGTGACAATCATATCTGTGTCTCGGCGTAATTTTGGTACCAGTCACCGGATATATCACCCGCATGGCCGGTTCTCAATCCCTTTTTCAGGTGCCAGGGGGTGCCGTGCTTGCAGGCCAGGCCCGACAGCTTTCTCAAGCGGCTGAGGGCGGTGGTTTCCAAAAAACGCCGCCTCTGCCCCTCCTCTTCTATCCCCACCGCTTCTTGCCAGATGGCGCGTCCTGCCAGGAAACCGGAGGCTCCCGCCCGACAGGCTAAGGTTACCTGGCGCTCAAAGGCGGCATAATCCGCTCCGCCGCTGAGAATAACCCAGGGTTTGGCTGAGGCCGCGTCCAGTTCCAGGCAGATTTCGAGCATTTCTAAGTCGGTATGGCTATGCAGGTCGGCCGGAAATTCGGCCTTGAGCACATCTATCGGCAGGGCTGTCAGCTGGCGCGCCGTGGTTATGACAAGTTCCGGCTTACGCTGGGCATACAACCCGGGCTCATCCACTTCTGCGCCGACGGCATAACTCACCGCTTCCACCAGGCACGGAATGTCATAGCGCCGGCAGGCCAGCGCCACCAGTTGCACCACCGCGCGCTGGCGCGACGCCAGTTCTTCGAGGTCGGGACGGTAATACACTAAAAGCTTAACCGCGTCCGCCCCCATGCGCTTTATCTTGGCCACGCTCCAGGCTGGCAGCAGCTCCGTTTCCCTGGCCTGGGAACTGCCGGTGTAGCCGCTGCTTTCCAGGCTGACCAGCAGGCCGGTAGAACGCGGGACTAAGCCCCCGGCTATGGCCTGGGCGGCGCCGTAGATGGGGTCAAGCAGAACGGCGCTGGCGCCTGCAGCCAGAGCCCGGCACAGCTCAAGCTTGAAACCCGTCACGCCCTCCCTGCACACTTCGGGGCTCAAATCAGCGCAAATCCTGCTTTCCAGCGAACCACGGTGGTCCATGGCGCAAATGGAAAAAATGCCCTCGCTGCCGGATATGCGCTGCAAGCCCCTCATTTTTCCGATAGTAAGTTCCATAATCTTCATTATGGTATATGAGCACCATAATTTCAATCGTCCAGCTCATAAAACCAACGCAATAATCCGAATGTTATAAATGTTTCATAACGACCATGCTTCCGGGTGTTGCCATGGCAATCCGCCACAGGCTAATATTAGTCATGAGCAATCAACCCGGGGACCAGCCCGGCCTCAAATGGCATAATCTCAGCGTTGATGAGGCGCTTGGAGAACTGGCAACCTCCCCAACCGGGCTTTCCGGCGCAGATGCCAGGCAGAGGCTGCAGCGCTACGGTACCAACGAACTTACCCAAAAGAGCAAACCCCCTCAAATCCTGGTTTTTATACGCCAATTCGCCAGTCCCCTCATTTACATCCTGTTGGTCGCCGCACTGGTTGAGTTTCTGATAATGCACAAACCCACCGACGGCTCGGTCATCCTGGCCGTTCTGGTCATTAATTCTGTAGTGGGTTACATCCAGGAAAGCCGGGCGGAGCAGGCTATGGAGGCGCTCAAGAAGCTGGCGGCGCCCAACGCCCGTGTGAAAAGACAGGGCGTCATCTCCAAAGTCGCCGCGCGCGAACTGGTGCCCGGCGACATCATTTTGCTGGAAGCCGGCGACAAAATCCCGGTGGACGGCAGGCTGTTGGAAGCCGTTGAACTGGGGGTGGACGAGTCCATCCTCACCGGCGAATCAGTGCCGGTGCTGAAATTCGTAGAAGCCATTGAGGGTGAGGCAGCTGTGGCGGATATGGGCAACATGGTGCACATGGGGTGTGCCGTGGTCAGCGGCCGGGGGGTGGCTGTTGTGACGGCCACGGGTATGAATACCGAAATCGGCAAGATTACCCTGAAAGTTCAGCAGACCAAACCCCCACCCACTCCGCTCCAGCGTAATGTGGCCAGGCTGGGACGTTATCTTGGTTTTCTGGTGCTGGGCACCGTCGGGGTACTGATGGTCATCGGTTTAATCAGGGGATACGGCTTCGAAGACATGTTTACCCTGGCGGTGGCCGCTGCCGTTTCTGCCATCCCTGAGGGTTTGCCTGTACTGGTGACGGTAGTGCTGGCGTTGGGCATGCGCCGCATGGCCAAAAGGCACGCGCTGGTACGCAAACTTACGGCGGTTGAGACCATGGGGTCGGTGACCGCCATCTGTTCCGATAAAACCGGTACGCTTACCCGCAGCGAGATGACGCTACGCCGGCTCTATCTTTCCGGCCGGATGATTGATGTCAGCGGTTCCGGCTATCTGCCCGAAGGCGAATTTTCCGAAAACGGGCTAAAACTGGACCCCGCCGCAGAAGAGGATTTGCTGCTGGCGCTTAAAATTGGCTCTCTTTGCAACGATTCGTCGCTCGAAATCAAAGATGCCAAGCATCAGATACTGGGCGACCCAACCGAGGGCGCCTTGTTGGTGGCCGCTCTCAAAGCCGGTTTGAGCCGTGAGGGACTGGAAAAGGAACAGCCGCGCCAGTCAGAGCTTCCATTCTCCAGCGAAAAGCGCTACATGGCGACCATGCACTCCTGCGGCGGCGGCCGGGCGGTAGCTTATGTAAAGGGTTCGGTGGACAGGGTGCTGGCTATGAGCCGGCGGATTCTAATCGATGGCGAAGTCCACGAGCTGACACCCGAAATGCTGAAGTCACTGGAGAATCATAACGAAAGCATGGCCGCCGTTGCCTTGCGGGTGATGGCGCTGGCTTATACCCCCTGCTCGTCCGCCCCTGCCAAACTGACACATGAATTCTTAGATGGTTCGATGGTGATAGTGGCTCTGGCAGGTATTATGGACCCTCCGCGCCCGGAGGCCGCCCGTGCTATCGCCGACTGCACCAAGGCCGGCATCAAGGTGATGATGATAACCGGCGACCAGAAAACCACCGCCGTAGCCATCGCCACTGAGCTTGGTCTGCCGCCGGGGGATGCGTTGACCGGGGTTGAACTGGAAAAGCTGAGTGACATCCAGCTCAGCGCCCGTATAGACACGATTTCGGTCTTTGCGCGGGTGGAGCCTCTCCACAAACTCAGGATTGTCAACGCCATGAAAGGGAAGGGCTATACCGTAGCCGTTACCGGCGACGGCGTGAACGACGGACCGGCGCTGCGGGCGGCTGATATCGGCATTGCCATGGGCATCAAGGGCACCGAAGTGGCGCGCGAGGCTTCGGACATGGTGCTCACCGACGACAACTTTGCCTCTATCGTGGCGGCCGTGGAGGAAGGGCGGGTGGTTTTCAATAACATCCGCCGCTCGGTCTTCTATTTGCTGTCAACCAACGCCGGCGAGCTTTTTACCTGGATAATTGCCATCGCGATAGGCCTGCCCCTGCCGGTGGTGGCGGTTCAAATACTATGGATTAACCTGGTTTCCGACGGCGCTTGCGTCATCCCGCTGGGGCTTGAGCCCAGGCACTCGAATGTGCTTGAAGAACCGCCGCGCCGCAAGAATAGCGGCGTTGTTTACCACGGTATGCTGTGGAGAATCATCTACCTGGCTGTTTTTATGGCCTTGGGAACCATCCTTACTTTCAACTGGGCGCTGCCCATGGTGGGGCTGGAGGAAGCTCGCACAATTGCTTTCAGCCTGCTGGTGGTTTTCCAATGGTTTAACGCCTTCAATGCCCGCTCCGACCGGCAATCCATAATCAAGCTCGGCCTGTTCAGTAATTCGTCGTTGCTCTGGGCGGTGGGTTTGGCGGTGCTATTGCAGGTAATGGTTACCTACGTACCGCTCTTGCAGCGCATCTTCTATACCGTGCCGCTTTCCATGACGGATTGGGTAATCGTAATTTTAGTTTCCGGTTCGGTGCTGGCGGTGGAGGAAATCCGTAAATTGGTGGCGCCGCGCCTGTTCAACCGGGGGAAATAGACCGCTTCGCTGCCGGGAGTTATTTTGAACCTGTTGATGGCCGCCCTGGCAGCCGGCATCCGATGCGGCCGGAGGGGTCTGGTATCTGATTGCGCCGCTGGTGGGCGCGCTGGGTAGCTTCATCTCGGGCAGCAATACCGTATCGAACATCATGTTCGGGGCCTTCCAGCTCAACACCGCCGACGAAAGCGGGCTGCCGGCGGTGGCCGTGCTCGGAGTGCAGGCGGTGGGCGGCGCGGCAGGCCCCATGAGTTGCATCCATAATGTGGTGGCGGTGCTGACAACGGTGGGGCTGCTGGGTAAAGAAGGCAGCGTCATGAAGAAGAACCTGCCCGTGGTGTTGCTTTATGTCCTGCTGGCGGGTCTGCTGGCTTGGGCAATTGTGCCGCTGGCAGGGAGGATGTTGGGGGTCTAGGGGGGGGTAAGGCACAGCCCTCCGGTTAGTGCTAAAATCTGCCTCAGGTTCAGCCGGTTCTATTAAGGAGGGTCCGCCATGCACTTGACACCCGAAGAGCGAAAACAGATTTACGAAGAGGAAAAAACCCGCATCGAAGCCGAGCGAAAAACAGGGGCTGAAAAAGCGCAGTCAAGCGGCGATACGGTGCAGGGGTTGAGCGCCAACGTGGCTGCCGTGTTGTGCTACATCGGTGGGTGGATAAGCGGCGTCATACTGCTGGTGCTCGAAGAAAAGAACCAGTTCGTGCGCTTCCATGCCGCGCAATCAATCGTGGTCTTCGGCAGCCTGAACCTGCTGGCCATCATGCTCGGCTGGATACCCAGGGTAGGCGGCATGTTTTCAGGGCTCATCGCGGCTGTGGCTTTCGTGTTCTGGATTGTGCTGATG